>JBILPY010000059.1:0-13576 GCA_044373575.1 Prosthecobacter sp.
AAGCGCTTCTTGTAAAAGCTCTCTTTGAAGGCCCACTCCACTTCTTTATCCCCCTTGTTGTAACGATTGAGCCAGGCTGCCTCACGGTCAGCATAGGCAAAGGTCAGTCTCGCGACCTTTTGCCGGATATTGCCGTCCGTCGGGGAATCGTCGCTTGCTGTTGGTGGTGGTTCATCTGCCTGCTCGCCTGATGATGATAAGGGGCGTGCGCCTGCCGCGAGCACCTCCTGCTCTGCCGCGCTGAGGTTGAGTTGCTCCATGGTGATCGGGACAAACCCCTCGCGTCTAAGGTCAATGGGCTTGGCCGCAGATGCCGTTGGTTCTTCGCGGCTATTCTTTTTGGGTTTTCTCATGTGGAGATGATTTGAGGGTTACTGTTCCCAGGGGAGGTTTGATTTGCCAAAGTGGCCGTAGTTCGTCGTCTTGCGGAAGATGGGTGCTCTAAGGTTGAGGCTATCGAGAATGGCAGCGGGACGGAAGTCGAAACCACGCAGGAACTTTGCGGCGAGTTCGTCGTCACCTGTGCCCTGGGTATCGACCGAGATCGAGACGGGCTGAGCCACACCAATGGCATAAGCGACCTGCACTTCGCAGCGTCTGGCAAGGCCTTCCTTGATGACCTGCTTTGCGGCATATCGGGCAAAGTAGGCTCCGCTTCGATCCACCTTGGTCCCATCTTTGCCGCTAAACGCACCTCCGCCGTGTCGGGCAAAGCCACCGTAGCTATCGACGATGATCTTCCGGCCTGTGACGCCACAATCACCCTCCGGACCACCGAGCGTGAAAGCGCCTGAGGGATTCACATGAAGGGTGATACCGCCATGTCCCCACTGCTGGAGGCACTCTGGAATCAGTGTGCTGACAACATACTTGCGGATGCTGTCCTGGCTGACTGCCGCGCTGTGCTGAGTCGAGACGACGACTGCTGTCACCTCTTTGGGTTCGCCATTTTCATAGGCCACTGTCACCTGGGTTTTGGCGTCAGGACGTGCCCAGGCGATCCTGCCAGACTTCCGATCTGCGGCGAGCTGCCGCGCCAGTCGGTGAGCCAGCGTTATAGGTAGAGGCATTCCCTCGGGCGTTTCCGTGGTGGCATAGCCAAACATCAGACCTTGATCCCCTGCGCCCACGTCATCTTTCTGGATCACCGCATTGGCGATCTGGTGGCTTTGGGCACCAAGTAGATTTTGAATGCGAACACCTGCACTGTGAAATCGTTCCGATGGATCGGTGTAGCCGATGTCATTAATGCAGTGCCGCACGATGCCATCGAGTTCAGTGCCAGATAGAACTTCTTTGCTGCTGCCAATCTCGCCAGCGAGAATGACATGCTCATCTTTGCAAAGGACTTCACAGGCCACACGGGCGAAGGGATCACGCTCAAGGCTCGCATCGAGAATGGCGTCTGCGATGGTGTCGCAGACTTTGTCAGGATGACCCTCGGTCACAGATTCAGAGGTGAAGAGTCCGGTTTTCATGCCGCCCTCCTTTCCTGTGAATGGCTGATGGCCGTTTGCAGACGCCCCAGTAGCAGATCTCGCCTTTTGCGGGCGAGGCTGACATCATGCGTGCGCAAAGAGCGGCGAATGCGCTGTTTGGTGCCCCGTGCGCTATGAAGAGTGAAGTGGCACCACCAAGTGCCGTTGTTGTTCCAGAGGTGATGATCCGCACTGGCCGATGGAAAGCGCAGCGCGAGTTGGATAGGAGGACTTATGTCTCGTGTCATGATGTTGTTCCTGTTGATTTGCTGTGTCGAGCATCAGGAACAAGCCTCCGGCCAAGGCCGTTGGGTTCTGGGACATTAAACGGCGCTATCGCCGGAGAGATTATTTTGGTTCAGGCTTTTGAGGGCCTGCGCATCGGATCTGGGCCGAAACCCATATCCAAAGCACCTTTGCGTTCTCTCAACGCCAGGTTGCTGCTCACTGCCATTGCTGGAAGATTGCTCCTGATGCTGACATTGGATAAATAGCCGGAGGTTAGATTGTGGCAAGCATCGGTTGTGTCATAAAAATCAATCGGAGGTGATTCCCCAAGATTGCAGGATCAAGCGGTCATCCGTCCACTCTCTGACACGCTGATAGATGCCGTTGCAGAGCACACCGACACCCTCTTGTGCCATGTAGCTGCGTAGCTCATGGGCGAGTTGAAGGACAAGTTTCGGATTTTCGGTGGCTACTTGGATCACCAAGGTCTGCTCGTCATCGTGGCGGAAATGACCTGATGCTTCCAGCACGGTGAATGAGGGAAAAACCTCTGCTATCCGTGAAAAAATACCGTCGCGCTCCTCACGGCTCAGAATAGTCGCCGGACTTCGGCTGCCCAGGTAAATGCTGAACAGGATTCTTTTTCTTGGGTCACGAATCCGCTCTGACCACAAGCCAAGCTGTACCCGTTCGCTACCGTCTGCGGAGATTAGCGTGAGTTGGTTATCGCCAATATGAAAGATGGCATCCTGCTCATACTTGATGGCTAGCGCCAAAGCCTCCACTTCCGAAGCAACGAAGCCCCAACCGGGTTCACCATGCTTCTCATCCGGTGACATGCCAATCACTCGAAACGGCTCACAGCTCTGAAGCTCACTCTCAAGCTGAGCATCGCGCACATGATTTTCTTCAACCGACACTGTCTTCCCAAAAGGATTCCAAGCAGTTACGATGTAGAATGACTCTGACAAGCTATCCGGGATGAGTTGGAATATCGTGGTGTAGTATTCAGCTTTCATTTTTGGGTCCGCGAAGATCGAAGGTGGTTTTTTGGCTGGTAATATCTCAGCACATCACAGGCGAAAAAGGTGTGATTAGTGAAGACCAAGCATATCCACCATTAAACAGCCTTCTTGACACTCATTCCGCAAATCATTCTCCAGGTTCAGATCCGGTGTCAAAATCTTCATTTTCATGGAAATAAATATTCCTTATTTTGCGAGTGTGGAGGACAACCTAGCTTTTTGCGTTTCAGAGCAACACCTGTGACTAACCACAATGATTCGTGTCTGTCCAAACCCATCACTCTGGGCTGAGATTTTCCAGAGGCTCGCAGATACATGGCAACGCGATGGTCGTCAGGGCACCCCCCCTCCAGTCCCACTCATCCTTGCAGGATGGATTTACTCATCAGACAGTGACAAGCAGCAACGTTGGCAACAGACTATCGAGTGGGCCGAGTATCATCAACTTGCTGACCTTATCCCACTGTTGTGTGACGAAGACTATTACTCCACAGAATATCTTACGACTTCGTATCCCGAGCAACACTATCGCCCAGACCGCTACGCAGTAAGGGAACGTCCTTCCGCAGATGCCCTCAGCGATGCATTACAACACATCAAGCGTGATTGGCACGCAATCGCAGGTGCCGAATTGGCTTTAGTTTGCGAGCCTTACTCCTTTTCTGGCCGCAAGGCGCGATGTCTACTCGTCACAGTTTTTGGCAAGCACCTTCCACCGTGGGGCACATGGGACTCGCTTTCGACTGGACCACAGCGCGCGACATTTACCGCATTTCGCAAGCGAATTAACGATGTCATCTCGCCGATCTATGTTGATCATGTAATTTTCAATGTCCGAACAAATGTCACATAATCATGAGCGATCGAAAATGGCCATGGCGCTCTGATTACAAGCCACACATCCATCTTCCCGCGTCGCTGAGCAGGGCCAATTCCCGCTGGGTTGACGATTTTCCGTGTGCCCCGTAGGTACAGGCATGAATAACTCAGTGGCGATCATCAGCGATATTCACGGCAACGCCCATGCCCTGCGCGAGGTGCTGAAGGACATTACCGACCAAGGCATCACTGAACGGGTTTGCCTCGGTGATGTGGTTGGATACGGGGGGAGTCCTGGGGAATGCATCGACCTGCTCAGTGAGCACGAGTTTCAATGCGTGCGAGGCAATCACGATGACATGGTGACATCTGGTCAAAAGCTAGACACTGTTACGGATGCCACTCACTTTTCGATGGCTTGGACAAGGGCTGCTCTCAATCCGGATCAAACCGAATGGATAGCCAATCTGCCGTTCACACTCAAAGGCAGCGACTACGAGGCTGTCCATTCATCTCTGTATCGCCCTTCAGACTGGCCGTATGTGCTCATGCCAGACATGGCCGCACAAAGCTTTCTTCATCAGGTCAGTCCGGTGTGTTTCATTGGCCACACTCATCGCCCGGCCTTTTGGGTGGAGGGTGATGCGCTAGGCGTGGACATCACTTCGATTGAAGCTTTGAAGCCGAACCGCAAGTGCCTCGTGAATGTGGGAGCCGTCGGTCAGCCGCGTGATCGCGATGAACGCGCCTGCTACGCTATCTATCGTCGTGACGCCAAGGACATTTTATGGCGACGTGTACCTTATGACATTAGCGGCGCTCAGCAGGCGATTATAAAGGCCGGTTTACCCGCTTACTTCGCGCAGCGGTTGCAGCTCGGGAAGTAAGTTGGTTTTACTGGAACCCAATCCTCCTGCGGCTCTTGACCTTCTTCCCAGAGTGCTCTGCCCTGGCCTTCTTCGCCTTCGCAATCTCTCGCTCTAGCATCTCCTGCGTGACCTGCCACTTCGACGTGTCTGCATCCGCGCTCCCCGCATGAATCGCGTTCACGCAAGTATTCAGGATGTCCCCACCGCTGAGGCCGCGTGAGAGGCCCGCGAGAACTGCGTAATCAGCCTGAACCCGATCTGGGTTGGGGAGATGAAGGGCGAACAACTCCCGGCGCATGGAGGCATCTGGATTGCGGAATTTGATGTGGCGCTGAAAGCGGCGGATCAGGGCAGGGTCGTAGTTCTCGAACAGGTTCGTGGTGACGATCACCACGCCATCAAAGCGGTCCAGTTCCTGCATCAGGCAGTTGCGGTTTTGATTGATACTGGTGGAGCAGGACTCGCCGGTTGACACGCGCTTGGAGAGCAGGCTGTCGGCTTCGTCGAAGAACAGCACGGCGTCATGGTCACGGGCGGCGGCAAAGGCGGCTTTGATGTGCTTGGCGGTGTCACCAAGGTATTTGGAAATCACGGCGCTGTAGTCCACCTGATACAGTGGCTTGCCAAGGCGCAGCGCGATGCCAAGGGCAGCACGCGTTTTGCCGGTGCCGGGTGGGCCGTAGAAGTTGAGGATACAGCGGCCTTGCTGCGGCTGGATCGCGCTCAGGTTCCAGATGCGGTCCAGGTCAGCGCGGATCTCCAGCGCTCGCAGACCGGCAATGATGTCGGTCTTCACCTCAGGATGCAGGATCAGCTTGTCGAGGTCGTGGCGGGGTTCCGGCTGCACCAGCATCCCCACATCAGGGGGCGGTTCCTCTTCATCGCGATCCCGCCTGCGGCGGCGCGGGTTGCGATGATCATCGGCGGTGGCGGCATCAGGTGGCAGTTCGATTTCAGGGGCGGTTCGTGTGGGCATGGTGGTGGGGTGTTTGGGTTCAGGCTATAGGCTCCGCAGCTTGCGTAGTTGCAGTGCCGCAAAGTGCGGCTTCGATTCGTGTGGTGTCGCTGCCTTGAACGATCTGGCGTGCATAGGCTGGGATGCGGCGGCGCAGGATGACCATCTGCCGTTCGCTCAAGCCGCCGCGTCGCTGATACTGACGGGCGAAGCTGGTCAGGATTTCCGCATCAGGTCCGGTGAAGCCGATGCCGTTGCGTTCGATGGTGGTTTCACGGCATTGCTCGTCGGCGGTCTGGTTCTGGTAGATGCGCAGCAGGGCACGCAGTGCCCTGCGGTCGTTGCTGGCAAGGCGATGGCGCAGTTGTTCGATCATGTCTTTCTTGCTCATAGGTAGGTGGGTTCAGGTTCATTGCCCTTGCGGGGCGTCTCCTTGCCTCGTCACCGTGCCCTCCGTTGTCGCACCGTTTGCGACACCATATTGGCGCTGGAACACCTCCATGAACCCCTGAGCTTTAAGGTTGCGGTCCCACTGTTTGGCGAAGCTGCGCAGCTCTTTCATCCACTGTGACTGCTTCACCTTGATCAAGCCTTCGCGGCTCACCTCCGCCACGACTTGGTAGGCTCCGAGGTAACTGTTCTCATAGGTGAGTGGTGTCCATGTCGTGCCCTCTGCCGAAGGCACCACGAGGAACGTGATCTCGGGATCACGCATGGCATCACCGTTCTGTTCGCTGTAATGCGCGATGCTGAGTTCATACGCGCCGTTTGGATACGGGCCGCCAATCACCTCGATCACCAGCCGCATGAACGGCGGGTTCTCGATGCGGAGGTAGCGGGTTCGGACGGCTTCATAGCCGCCGTGTTGATCAATCATTTGTTGGATGTGCTTCATGGTGTGTGGTCGAGATAGGATTCGAGATCGGCGAGGGCGGCCCGCACACAGCCACCACTGCCCACGGCGATCTGCGTGGCCGTCATGGAAGGCACGGCCCAATGAGCGCTCAGGAACGCCGCCAGTTCCTCCGTGGTCGGTGGCAGCAGCTTGATGGCTTGGAACCGCGTCTGGAACCGCTCGGTGAGGAGGTCCAATTGCAGGTTGCTCGTGCCGAGGAACGCCCGGCCCGGTGGCAAGCGGTCCAGGTAGGTGAGCAGCAAGTCCTGCGCTTCACGGGAACAGCGGTCCAGCTCATTGACGATCTTGACCGACCATGAACTAAACAGGCTCCCATAAGGAAGCTGCTTCATCCACTCACGCACAAGGTCCACCGTGACCTCGCGCCCGTTGTAGTCCTCAATGGAGAGCGGCGTGCCGGCCAGTTGAAGCGCCACCAACTCGACGACGCTGGTCTTGCCCACGCCCGGCGGACCATAGAGCAGGAGCTTCATGGTGGCAGATGGATCACGAGAGAGGCGCTTCGCCTTGGTCGCCTGCGCCATCGCCACACGTTTGGCTTGGCCGATCAAGTCCTCCGCTGTGCGCGGTCGCCAGTTCATGGGCGAGGACGGAGCTTGTTTGAGAACACGTTCACGCGGCTTGGATGCCATGATGGACCTCCTTCCCTTGAGTCGTGGAGAGCGTCGTAATCGCGGAGGCCACCGACCTTGCGCCCTTCTTGTAGAGCGTGACGGCCAGCAGTTCGCCGTCGAGCCACACGGCCCAATACCGCTGGCCATACTTGGTGATGGAAAGGCGATCACTCATGGGTCCAGCCCTCCCTACGGATGCGTGCTTTCACGGAGTTCACCGACAGCTTAAACTGCGCGGCTGTCTGCTTGATGGAACCGGTGCGGCGATACAACCGTTTCACCGCTTTCCAATCCACCAGCGTGCCATTGGTGGTCACGCTGGTGAGCTTGCGTCGTGGCTTGGGTGATGTGGGCGTGCCGATGATCTGGTCCACCGCAGGCGTGAACGCATCGAAGCGCTGCGGCGTAGCTGGTGGTGCCGCCTCCGCTGTTTGCACCGTGCGCAGGGTGGCGAGTTGTTCTCTGACTGCTTCGCGGGCGAGTGCTGACTTCGGCGGCTCAGCTGGCGGGCTATGGCGCGGATGGGTTGGGCTATAAGAACCACCTTCCTGACGGAGTGGTGATTCCTTCTGATGCGGAGGAACTCGCGGGCTTCATGCGCGGGGCGAAGTCGCTGGGGGTGCCGGTTGATCCTGGTGGACCACAACGAGGTCGCTCAGGCAGTGGATGACATCCGGCACGGCACGGTGCTGGAAGTATGGGAGCACCACCGCATCGGTGATCTGCAAATTCCGAGTCCGATCACGTTTCACTGCGAGCCCGTCGGCGCCACGGCCACACTCATCGCCGAGCAGTTCTTCCTGCATGACATCGAGCCACCGCCTGCCATCGGCGGGGCGCTGCTGGCGGCGATCTTGTCAGACACACTTGTACTCGCCTCACCGACCACTTCGAGCAAAGACCGCCGCATGGCTCCACGTCTTGCCGCGCTCGCGGGGGTGGAGGTTGCGGAGTTTGGAGCAGAGTTGATGGCTGCTCGCGGAGAAATCGCCACGCATTCGGCCCGCGACTTGATCGAAGCGGACTTCAAAGCCTTCAACTTCGCGGGGCACCGCGTCGGCATTGCCCAGGTGGAGGTGCCGGACGCACGACCGCTGGCGGCGAGGCATGAAGAATTGCTGGAAGCCATGTGGCAGGTGAAGAACGAGCAAAATCTCCGCCAGGTGATCCTGATCGGCACCGACATCACCCGCAAAGGCAGCTACCTCTGGGCGGTCGGCGAAGTAAGCGACGTGGTGGCGCGCGCCTTCAAATGCGTTCTCAGCGATGAAGGAACATTTCTTGAAGGACTGATGTCGCGAAAGAAGCGATGGTGCCGGTGCTTGAGGCGGCTTTTGCCTCTGCAAAGATTGTGTGAGATTACCGGTGTTCTTTTTACTGTCAGTCATTGGCGCGAAGCGCACGGGCAGAATGGCACGCTGCTCGATCTTGCCGCCGCGTTTCTCCAGGAGGTAAAGTTCCTGCGCCTAATTCTCCTGGCCGACGGGGATGACCATGCGACCGCCTTCGCGCAGTTGCTCAACGAGAACGGGAGGGAGGGCATCGGGCGCGCAGGTGACGATGATGGCATCAAAGGACCCTGCTTCGGGCCCGCCAAGCCAGCCATTGCTGGCGGCACCTTCTGAACCGTTACCGGATTGATGATCATTATTTTGCCTGACGAGGCACGCGCAACAATAGCGTGTCTGTGCGGAGATGGGGAGGAAGCGGAAACTTTGGGTCTCAGCCGATTACTGAGGAGGGTCACGTTGTTCTTCCAATTGTTGGGGAACTCACCTGCGGACTAGATGCTTCTCTTCTCATTAAACTCTGAAGCCCACCCTCTCCCGTGAAACTCACCTATGCCAGCCCTGCCGTACGTCAGCGCCTGACGGAGTTTCTTGGTGGAGACTGTCTCGAACACGCAACATCGGCCTATCTCACACGTTCTGACGGCTGCCAGTTCAGCCAGCGTGAGCTGGCCCCGCCTTCAGAAATTGACAGCTTTCTTGAACAAGATCTGGACATCGCGAGGTCGCTGGCGGACGCGGAATCCTTCCTCCTGCATCTGGACATTGAGTATGTGAACTTCGACTCCCCAGCGGAGGCGCTGACGGACCCCTGGCGCACTTTTGAACTGCAGGAACCGGTGGTGCGTGTGATCGAGTCCCTGCTGTTACAGTGGGGCATCCGCCCGCTGCACATCATCACCGGGCAGGGGCATCACTTCGTGTGGCGGGTCAGACGGACGTCATTGGTTGCTAGGCGCATCCTCTCCCTGGCACCTGCGCCTGAACTGGTGGATGCCTGCATGGAACGCGTGCCTCCGCTGCTGGTCGGGCGTATCGACGAGGAGTCACAGAGTGCGTTCTCGGCCATTGCTCTCATCGTCGAGTTTGTGGCGAACCGCATCAAGCAGGAGGCAGTGCCATTGTGCACGCTGCCGGTGGAAGTCACCGCCGTGCATGTCGGGCCGGGGGCGACTCATCGGAGGGAGATCGTCTCCATCGACATCTCGGAATACGGCGACCCGCTGCACACACGCATGATTCGGATGCCCTTCACCCGGTATCTCAAGCCGTGGGTCAATGGGATGGCGCATTCATTGGGTCTGGATGGCGAGATCCCCGAGTTTTCCTCGATTCCCATGCATGAAATGGACATCCGCCAGGCGATCAAGGTTCGCCAGGTGGAGGAAGAGGTGTGTGATCTGGCGCAGCGTGCCTGTGTGCGAATCCCCTTGGAGGAACAAGGCACCGACCACCTGATCGATCATTACATATCCTCCCGTCTGAGGCGTTTCCATGAGTATTATTACTCGACGCAGCATGACGACAAGCAGGTTTGGCACCAGACCTACGACCGCACCCCTTTGATCAGTTTGCCAGCCTGTGCGAGGCACGTCCTCGAGTGGCCTAATGATCTGCTGCTCAAGCCCGCAGGGATTCAGTTGATCACGCGCTGCCTGCTCGCTGAAGGCTGGCATCCGCGGCACATCGCCGGGCTGATCCGCTCCAAGTTTGAAAATCCAGTTCATGACTGGGGTGTGAGCTGGCGCGACTACGAGGCTGGTACCCGTGCTGATTTTTACACGCGTCTTTTTGCGGGATTGCATCTCAGCGGCCTTGATCGTCTGGTGGACTTCAATTGCACTTCGACACGTGAAAAGGGCTTTTGCTTTCTCGTCCCCGGGAGGGCTTGCGGACTGGAGACATCACGAACTCAACTTCTTTCCAACCTGCCCCATGACTGACTGGCCCGTAGCACTCTCCACTGGCTGCTTTTACCAGCGCCGCATCTTCGACATCCTTGAATCCGTTCGCGATGCAGGTTTTCGCGAGATCGAGGTCTGCTCGTCTCCCAAACATCTCGATTATCACAACGTCGATGATGTCCGCCGCGCTGGTGAGCGAATGCGGGAGCTGGGACTGCATCCGGTCTCCTTTCACGCTCCGTTTGCCGAGAGGATCGACATCACCTCACTGGATGAAACGGTGCGTGAAGCCGCAGTGCACGAACTGATCCGCGCCTGCGAAGCCGCTGCGCTGCTGGGCTGCGAGTACGTTGTGCTGCATCCGGGGCCGGAACGGGAGAGACGCCCCCATGAGTCGGAATTCCTTCAGCACATGCACCATGCCGCCTGTTCGTTGAATCGTGTCGCCACACGCTGCTGTGAGCTGGGCATTCAACTGCTGCTGGAGAACATGCTGGCCCATCTGCTGTTCGGCTATGTGCGGGACATGATGTATCTGCTCGGCGAGATCAGCACCTGCAATGTCG
The DNA here is from genome assembly GCA_044373575.1 of Prosthecobacter sp. Lineage (GTDB taxonomy): Bacteria > Verrucomicrobiota > Verrucomicrobiia > Verrucomicrobiales > Verrucomicrobiaceae > Prosthecobacter. The sequence goes on from JBILPY010000059.1 coordinate 10,664, forward strand.
GCACCTGCCTGGACACGGGCCATGCGCATCTGGCACGCGAAATGGGCATCGTGATCCAGAAACTGTCAGGGCATCTCAAACTGGTTCACATCAACGACAACCATGGCGACTGGGACGCCCATCTGGCCCCCGGTGAAGGCACCATCGACTGGCCCTGGGTCGTCAACGAACTGCGTCGCAATGACTACCACGGCCCCCTGGTGCTGGAGCTTCATGGTGGCGGTAATGAAGCCGTGGAAGCAGTACTGGCTCGTGCGGTGCGTGCGCGAGAGTTTCTGGCCAAGGTGTGCTTGGAACATCCGTGTTGAGCTTGGAAGGCTCATACTTGACGCAATCCCTGTGAGTGATCTCAGATGAAAATCCACCATCTCACTGTCGAGGAGGCCTACCGCAGCTTGCAGAGCGGACCTAGCGGATTGCGGGGTGACATGGCGGCACAACGGCTCGTCGAGTATGGACCCAACGAAGTGGAAGCCGCACCTGGCGAACCCCTGTGGCTGAGGCTTATCAAGGGCTGCACTCATTTTTTTGCCATCATCCTTTGGGCGGCGGCGGCACTGGTGTTTGTGGCCGAGGCGCAGCAGCCGGGGCAAGGCATGGAGACACTCGGCTGGGCGATCGTCGGCGTGATCTTCATCAATGGCATTTTTTCCTTCTGGCAGGAGTATCGGGCGGAGCACGCCCTACAGGCCTTGCTCAAGATGCTGCCGCATCAGGTCAAAGTCATGCGCGATGGCAGCGCCACACTGCTGGCCGCGAGCGACTTGGTGCCAGGCGATGTGATCCTGCTGCAAGAGGGTGACAGCATCCCGGCGGATGCACGCGTGGTGGAGTCACACGGACTGCGCATCAATAACGCCACCGTCACCGGCGAGTCCCTGCCGCAGAGCCGAACGGCTGATTCGCATCTGGAAGAGAACTTTCTCGACAGCCGAAACGTGCTGCTGGCGGGCACCCAGGTCGTGTCAGGGAATGCGCAGGCACTCGTCTTCGCAACGGGCATGCACTCGGCCTTTGGCGAGATCGCCAGACAGACTCAGGCGGTGCGCGAGCGACTCTCGCCCTTGCAGATCGAGATCGTGCGGCTCAGTCGTCTCGTTGCCGTTCTGGCTTTCTCGTTCGGCGTCGTTTTCTATCTGATCGGCCGCAGCACTGGCCTGTCCGACTTTGACAACTTGATGTTCGCCATCGGCATCATCGCCGCGAATGTGCCGGAGGGACTGCTACCGACAGTGACACTCGCCTTGGCTTTGGGATCTCAGCGCATGGCACGCCGCAACGCGATCATCCGTCACCTGCCAGCGGTGGAAACTCTTGGCTCAGCGACCGTGATCTGCACCGACAAAACGGGCACGCTGACACTCAACCAGATGACGGTGCGGCAGCTTTTCATCGGCAATGAACTGATTCATCCTCAGGATCGCGAAGCCTTGCAGCGGGCACTAGCGCAGCGTCCGCAGTTCTTCGACGTGGCACTGCATTGTCACGACCTCAAAGCGGCCGTGGTCGATGGCGATCTGGTCGTGAGTGGTGACCCGATGGAAGTCGCCCTCGTTGATCTGGTCAGGCTGGCGCGGCCCGGAGCGCAGTGGCAGACGATGCTAGGCGAGGTGCCGTTTGATGCGCAACGCAAGCGCATGTCCACCCTTCAGCGCTTGGGCGATGAGATGAGGCTGCTGCTCAAAGGTGCGCCGGAGGTCGTGCTCACGCTGTGCGTCATGAGCGCTGATGAACGCACGCGACTCACTCAGATTCACACCGACATGGCCAGACGAGGACTGCGCGTGCTGGCGCTGGCATCGAAGACCGTTCCGCATCCCGACCTCACCGAGGCCGACGAAAACGAGCTGGAGTTTCAAGGCTTCATCGGCCTGGAGGACCCGCCGCGCCCCGAAGTGCCCGCAGCGATGCGTGCTTGCAGGCAGGCTGGTATCAAAGTCATCATGATCACCGGCGATCATCCGCTTACCGCGCTGGGCATCGCACGCGAGATCGGCATGATTGAAGGTGCGAGCCCCAGGGTGATCAATGGCGAGGAACTGCGGCATCTCTCGGCTACGCAGCTTCAGCTCGCGCTCGACGCACCTGAGATCTTGTTTGCTCGTGTCACGGCATATCAGAAGACACGCATCGTGGCCGCCCTCAAACGCAAGCGTCACATCGTCGCCGTGACTGGCGATGGCGTGAACGATGCTCCCGCTCTGAAGAAGGCCGACATCGGCATCGCGATGGGCCGCAACGGCACCGACGTGGCGCGTGAAGCGGCGGACATCGTCCTGCTCGATGACAACTTCGCCAGCATCGTCGCCGCCATTGAAGAAGGGCGCGCCGTGTTTGCCAACATTCGCAAGTTCCTCACCTACATCCTCACCTCAAACATCCCCGAACTGGCCCCCTACGTATGCTTCGTGTTGTTCAAAATCCCGCTGCCGCTCACCATCATTCAGATACTCGCCGTCGATCTCGGCACCGACATGCTGCCCGCTCTCGCGCTCGGCGCGGAGCCGCCCCGGCCCGATACCATGCAACTCCCGCCGCGACCACGACATGAGCGCTTGCTCGACTGGAAGCTGATCACTCGCGCCTATCTCTGGCTCGGCGTGTTGCAGGCCGCTGGAGCCATGACCGCCTTCTTCTTTATGCTCAAGAGTGGCGGCTGGAGCCATGGCCAGATGCTTGGCAATCATGACCCGCTTTATTTGCAAGCCACCATCGCCTGCCTCACCACCATTGTCGTGATGCAAATGGCAAATCTCATTCTTTGCCGTCATCCCAGCGAATCCGCCCTGCGCAGCCGCTTCCTGTCGAATCCGCTGATCTTCATTGGCATCGCTACGGAATTGATTCTCATCCTGCTCATCGACTACACCTCGCTTGGCAACAAACTGTTCGGCACCGCCCCGATTCCAGGAT
>JBILPY010000445.1:0-4135 GCA_044373575.1 Prosthecobacter sp.
CGGACCATTTTTCTTTGCCCGTGGCAGCATCGATGGCGATGACATACTCCACCGCATCGCGTGCGCCCATGGTGTAAATCACATTGCCGACGATGGCGTAGCCGGAGTAGCCGAGCCCGGCATCCTCATTCATCCAGACTTTCTTCGGGCCAGCGGAGGGCCATTTTTTTAGCAAACCGACCTCGGAGGAGACGTCGGTGCGGTCAGCACCGCGAAAGGTGGGCCAGTCCGCAGCCTGAACGGCGACGGAGATAAAGAGGAGGGGAAACACGGTTTTCATAGAGCAGAGAGCAGAACGCGAGATTCAGCCGTGGTTCACGGGGAAATACCAGAAAAAAGATACTGTGGGCTGAGTATCATCATCTCTTTGCGTGGCAGCACGTTTGCATCCAATCCTCTCGGCTCATGTCTTCCCGTCCTCTCATCCTTGGCACTCGCGGCAGCGAGCTCGCGCTCAAACAGACCGAAATGGTCACCGCTGTGCTGAAAGCCGCCCACCCTGGGCTCATCGTCGAGCGCAAGATCATCCAGACCAGCGGCGACAAGCGCCAGGACCTGCGCTTCTCCGAGTTCGCCGAGGTGGCGCAGGTGGACAAAGGCATCTTCATCAAGGAACTCGAAATTGCTTTAGAAAAAGGGGAGATCGACGCCGCTGTGCACAGCCTCAAAGACGTGCCGAGCGACCTCGCTGCCGGATTCCAAATCGCCTCTGTTTTGCCACGTGCGCCGATCGAGGATGTGCTCATCACACGGGAGGCATGCACTTTGGAAACACTGCCCAAAGGCGCGCGCATCGGCACCAGCAGTGTCCGCCGTGCCGCACAGATGAAGTGGCTGCGGCCTGATCTGGAGATGGTGGAGGTGCGTGGCAATGTGCCCACGCGCGTGAAGAAAGTGCTCGGCGAACAGCCGCTGGATGCCGTGCTGCTCGCTGCGGCGGGACTCATCCGCCTCGGTTTGCTCAAAGACGGCCTCATCGAGATCGACGGGCAGACCATCCATGGACTCACGCTTGATCCGGTGAAGTTTCTCCCAGCAGCAGGGCAGGGGGCCATCGCCATCGAATGTCGTTCGGGAGATGACAGCACCCGCACCACGCTCCGCGCCATTAATCATGCCGAGACTGAGATTCGCGTCACCGCTGAGCGCGAGTATCTACGACTGCTCGGTGCAGGCTGCCAGACGCCCGTCGGAGCGCACACTTGGATCGCGAACGGCCAGCTCCACATGGCCGTGCGGGTCTTTGATGAAGCCGATCTCACCGCCAAACCCAAGGAAATGGAGATCAGCGGACCGGCTGACAAGCCCGCCCTTCTGGCCGAGCGTCTTGCCATGCTGACGTAGCATCCCAAAAGAAAGCGCCCCGACAAAAGCCGGAGCGCTTTGGATTCCCACCTTGTGCCGTTCGATCTGGGGGCCTCGTATCCCAAGGAGACGAGGTGGGTGCCCGTGAACAAGGGTGCTGTCTTCCAGTGAAGGCATGACAAGTCAATCCAGGTCACAAGCTCCCGATGTCATAAAAACGGGCCGGGCCACGACAGTTCTGAGGACGAACACTGCAGGAAAGTGAACGGCGGGCGGGATGATAATCTCCCAACCGCCGCGAAAGGGATGTCAAAGAGCAGCAGGGAGAAACTAATTAGCTCACCCTGGAATTGCCGTAGCATATCGGAAACTAAGATCAGAGACAAGAACGAAGGTTGCCGCACATCGTCAGACGAGTTGCCTCAAAAAGAATCACACCGGATAGAGTCCCCGCCGGAGATGATTCAATTGAGTCGAAAAGAGTATCTAGCCAAGATGCGCTGGTGCTATGCCCAGCGAGGCCGTGAAGGTAACGATCCGTCTGCTCGACGAGCTGTGTCAAGTCTGCGGCTATGACCGCAAATACGCCATCAAGCTGCTGGGCGGCAAGCCCGCAGCCACGAAGGGCAAAGTCGGGCGCAAGGGCAACTGCATCCGCAGCGTGCCGCCGGGGAAACGCGGGTTGCCGTTCAGGCCCGACGCGACGCGGTGGCCTTGGACGATGCTGGCCGGGATCATGTTGCGTAGCATAGGCTCTCTAGACTGTGTTTTAGTGTGCTCAAAAGCCCAGCCTAGAAAGGCTAGGCTACGCCAGGATCTGCTTGATCACCTTGCACGGCTCCACGCCTGTGAGCTTGAAGTCGAGGCCTGCAGCGCGGAATGACAAGCGCTCGTGATCAATACCGAGCTGATGCAGGATCGTCGCGTGGATGTCGGCCACATGTACTTCGTCTTCGATGATGTTGAAGCCCATCTCGTCCGTCGCACCCATCGTGACGCCGCCTTTGATGCCGCCACCGGCCATCCACATGGTGAAGGCCTGCGGATGATGATCGCGGCCCATGCTGCGCCCGAGCGAGACACTGGCCTCGACCATCGGCGTGCGACCGAATTCACCGCCCCACACGACGAGCGTGCTGTCTAGCAGACCGCGCTGCTTGAGGTCTTTGATGAGCGCGGCGCTGGCCTGGTCGGTGTTTTTGCAGTTACTCTTTACGTTGCCCTCGACGTTGCTGTGCGCGTCCCAGCCTTCGTTGTAGATGTTGATGAAGCGCACACCGCGCTCGACCATGCGCCGCGCCAGCAGGCAGGCGCGGGCGAAGGACGGCACCTTTGGATCGCAGCCATAAAGTTCGAGCGTGGCTTTGTCTTCACTCGTGAGGTCCATTAGCTCCGGCGCGGAGGTTTGCAGGCGATAGGCCATCTCATAGTTCGCGATCCGAGTAGCCGTCTCGCTGTCGCCATCGAGTTTGAGGCGGCGATGATTCATCGCGTTGATGAGATCAATCGTGTCCTTCTGCGTGCCAGCCTCAATGCCCTGCGGCGTGCTCACATTCAAAATGGGGTCGCCCGTGTTGCGGAAGCGGGTGCCGGAATAGACGCTCGGCAGGAAGCCGCTGCTCCAGCACGCCGCGCCGCCGCTGATGCCGCTACCGGTGCTCATGACGACAAAACTTGGCAGATCCCGCGACTCCGCGCCCAAGCCATACGTCACCCACGAGCCCATGCTGGGCCGTCCCGGCTGCGAAAAGCCCGTGTTCATGAAAATCTGCGCCGGAGCGTGATTGAACTGCGTCGTGCGGCAGGACTTCACGATGGCGATGTCATCCACCACCGTCGCCAGATGCGGAAGCACCTCCGAGAGCTCCGCGCCGCACTGACCATGCTTCGCAAACTTGAATCGCGGCCCCAAAACCGCCGCGTCTGGCCGGATGAAAGCGTATCGCTGCCCGCCGATGACTGATGGCGGCAGCGGCTTGCCCTCATACTTCGTCAGCATCGGCTTGTGATCGAAAAGCTCGAGCTGCGATGGCGCTCCCGCCATGAACATGTGGATGACCGCCTTCGCCTTCGGCGCGTGATGCGAGGCTGCGGCCACATTCGGACTCTTCGCCGCTCCATAAGCCGATTCCGCCAGCAACGAAGCCAGCGCGATCTTGCCGGTGCCGACGGCGCAATCATTGAAGAAGTGACGGCGGGTGATGTTGGGGGTGTTCATGGATGCGTGATGCTTTCGTCGAGGTTGAGCGTAGCGCGTGAGACGGCAGACCAAAGCGCCTCACCTTCGAGTTTTTGGTCGCGTTGCTTTTGGAGGAAGGTTTTGAGCATCGCGAGCTCGTCGGCAGCGGCGGGGCGGGTGGTGCAGCGGCGGAAGATGTTTTGGAGGCGGGTGTCGTCGTCTTGGGATTCAGCGATCACGGCTTTGGCCATGGCCTGGGCAGCTTCCATGAACATCTGGTCGTTGAGCAGGGTGAGGGCCTGCAGCGGGCTATTGGAGACATCGCGCTTGGCGAGGCAGGCTTCGCCGGTGGGGGCGTCGAAGGTGGTGGACATGGCGAAGGGCGCGGTGCGCTTGATGAAGGTGTAGAGGCTGCGACGGTAGCGGTCCTCGCCCTCGCTGGTCTTCCACTCAAATTTGCCGTAGGTGCCCTCGGACGTGATGCTGGCGGGCTGCGGTGGATAGACGCCAGGGCCGCCCATTTTCGGCGACAAAACGCCTGCGGCTTTCAAAGAGGAGTCGCGGATGATCTCAGCATCGAGACGAAAACGAGCGCCGCGAGCGAGTAGGATGTTTTCAGGGTAGCGTTGCGCGAGTTCAGGCGTGATGCGG
>JBILPY010000060.1:0-13504 GCA_044373575.1 Prosthecobacter sp.
CGCCGGCGCCGGTTTCGAAGAGGCCGCCGCCGTTCATGAGCGGGACGATGGAGAGCATCTTGGCGGACGTGCCGACTTCGAGGATGGGGAAGAGGTCGGTGTTGTAGTCGCGCAGGACGTTGCCGGTGACGGAGATGGTGTCTTCACCTTTGACGATGCGCTCGAGCGAGAACGTGCAGGCTTCAGCGGGTGGCAGGATGCGGATGTCGAGACCGGTGGTGTCGTGATCTTTGAGATATTTTTCGACCTTGGTGATGATCTGCGCGTCGTGGGCGCGGGCTTTGTCGAGCCAGAAGATTGCGGGCACGCCGCTGGCACGGGCGCGGTTGACGGCGAGTTTGACCCAATCCTGCACGGGGGCGTCTTTGGTCTGGCAGGCACGCCAGATGTCGCCCTGATCGACGGCGTGTTCAAAGAGCACGTTGCCTGTGGTGTCGGTGACTTTGATGGTGCCGTCGGCGGGGGCTTCGAAGGTCTTGTTGTGGCTGCCGTATTCTTCGGCGGCTTGGGCCATGAGGCCGACATTCGGCACGCTGCCCATGGTCTTCGGATCAAGGGCGCCGTTCTTTTTGCAGAAGTCGATCGTGGCCTGGTAGATGCCGGCGTAGCTGCTGTCCGGGATGACGGCGAGGGTGTCCTGCTCCTTGCCGGCGGCATTCCACATCTTGCCGCCGCCACGGATCATGGCGGGCATGGAGGCATCGACGATGACGTCGCTGGGCACGTGGAGATTGGTGATGCCTTTGTCGCTGTTCACCATGGCCAAGGCGGGGCCGCTGGCGTAGGCGGCCTGGATGTCGGCCTCGATCTCGGCTTTTTTGTCGGCGGGGAGCTTGTCGAGCTTCGCGATGAGGTCGCCGAAGCCATTGTTAAAGTTCACGCCGATCTCCGCGAGCGTGGCAGCGTGCCTTGCGATGAGGTCTTTGAAGAAGACGCTGACGGCGTGGCCGAAGATGATGGGATCGCTGACCTTCATCATGGTGGCCTTCATGTGGAGCGAGAAGAGCACGCCATCGGCCTTCGCCTTGGCGATCTGCTGCTCGAAAAAGGCGACGAGGGCCTTCTTGCTGATCATTGTGGCGTCCATGATCTCGCCGGCCTTGAGGGGGAGCTTTGGCAGGAGGGTCTTGGTGCTGCCGTCCTTGCCGATGAACTCGATTTTGACCTCGGTGGCCGCGGCGACGCACACGGATTTCTCGTTCGAGAAGAAGTCGTCCTTGCCCATGGTGCCGACGGTGGTCTTCGAATCGGCGGACCACTTGCCCATCGAGTGCGGGTGCTTCTTCGCGTAGTCTTTGACGGCCTTCGGAGCGCGGCGGTCGCTGTTTCCTTCGCGGAGCACGGGATTCACGGCGCTGCCCATGACCTTGGCGTATTTGGCTTTGATCTCCTTTTCCTCGTCGGTCTGCGGATTTTCGGGCAGATCGGGCAGTTTGTAGCCTTTGGCCTGGAGTTCGGCGATGGCGGTCTTGAGCTGGGGCTGCGACGCGGAGACGTTCGGGAGCTTGATGATGTTCGTGGTCGGTTCGAGGCAAAGTTTGCCGAGGTAGCTCAAATCATCGTCCTGCTGCCCGAACTGCGCCAAAATACGACCCGCGAGGGAGATGTCGCGCGTCTCGACCTCGATGCCCGCCGCCTTGGTGAACGCCTTCACGATGGGCAGCAGCGAATATGTTGCGAGGAGAGGGGCTTCGTCGGTGAGGGTGTAGATGATTTTGGCGGACATGGGGGCAGGGGAGACGGGATTTTGAGAACGTGAGAGTTAAAAAGCGGCGAGGGCGGGTCAAGATGCTTCGCGTCAAGAGGTCAAGATGGGGGCACAATACCTCAAGGGAGGCCGAAGCACCTTTTTGACCACCTTGACGGCGAAGCCTTGACCTCTTGACGAACCTGACCGCCTCACGGCCTTGTCTTCGTCACCGTATTCAGCACGACGCCATGGTCATCGCGATGCTCCAGCACAAGCTTGGCCGTGTCGTCGATCACCACGCGCAAAAAGCCCCCCGTCGGCTCCTTGTAAATGTAGGGCTGCTTGATCTTGCCCTCGGGGTCGGTGGTTTTCGGACCACCGGGCTTTTCGCCACGGATGGCGTTTTCGTCGTTCAAAGCACCGACGGAGAACTCCTCCACGCCGAGCGGGTGAATGCTGTGATACTGCCAATGGCGGTCGCCGCAGAAGGTCAGCAGGTTGGTGATCTGGTTGTCGATGAGCCACTGGAAGAAGCTGTCGGCCTCGTGTTTGAAGCCGGCGAGGTTCGTGTGGTTGTCTGTCTTGCTGTTGCGATCCGGGCCGACCATCGGTGTGGGGGTGATGATGATCTTCCACGCCGCATCGCTGGCCTTCAGCGTGGTTTGCAGCCACTTGCGCTGCTCACGGCCCCAGATTGACTTTTCAGGGCCGTCGGGCATTTTATTCGGCGATCGAAAGTCGCGTCCTTCAACAAACCAGAGCTGCAAATGCTGGTGAACACGGTGCGTTCGGTAGGTGGGCGTCTCGCGATCCCAAATCGGGAATATGGGCATCTGCTCGCGGAAGATTTCGATGCCGGTGGTCGGCGCTGGCAGCTTCTGGCTGTCGAGATCGGCGTCGTTGAAGCGGAAGTCGTGATCGTCCTTCGACCAGAAGGTCGGAGTCTTGTCGAAGAACTCGATCATGCGTGGAAAGCGAAACTGCTCGTGCCATTTGCGACGCAGCTCGGGCAGCGTCTGTGCCGCGGGCTTCGCCGGATGATCGTAATAAACGATGTCGCCCGTGCCGATGAAAAAGTCCGGCTTCAAAGCCGCCATCGCAGCAAAGGAAGGGTAGCCGAGCTGCTTGTCCTCCTCCGTCGCCGTCACGGGACCGCCGCCGTTGGCCTTGCCGTGCATGAAGGCGTGATAGTTCATGCAACTGCCCATGCAGAAACTCACAGGCCCGCTTTCGCTCAGTGTCTTGAAGGTGCGAGTGGGGCCGGACTTGGCGGTCTCGCGAGTTTCGCCGAAAACGAGGCGGTAATGGTAAAGCGTACCGGGTTTTAGCCTGCTGGCGTCGCTGCGGATGATGAAGTCGTGATCCGCCTTCGCCTCGGACCACTTGCTGCGAGTCGGCTGGGCAAAGTCCACTGACTCGCTCCACTCAAAATACGCGACGCCTTCTTTTCCCGGTACATCGCCATTGGCATCAAGCACCGGCCCTGGAATCGCCGTCAGGCGGCTTTGGAGCAAGACCGAGGTTGCGGTGACTTCACCGGCCATCTCACCCTGTGCGTGGTGGATTTTGGCGTGGCAGGCTGTCGAGAGTAGAAGAAGCGCGGCGGTGAGTTTCATGCGCCTTTGAACCGGCAGGATGGCCAGCATCTTTCGCGAACGAAGCATCAGGGGACGAACTTTGTGTTAACGCCCACCAAATGATCAGGGTTTCATGGCCTGTTTCACAGCCTCCACGGACTTGAGCAGATTATCCCGCCACACGCCCTTCAGATTCTGGATGTCGGCCTTGTCCAAAACAGCCAGCGCTTCATCAAAGCGCCCTTTCCGCGTCAAAACCCGCGCGATGCCCTGCAAGGCGGCGTACTCGTCCGCGCCGCCGATGCGTGTCCGGCTTTCGACAATGGCTTGGTAAGCCTCCAGCGCCTTGGCGTCGTCCTTGAGGTTATTTTCGCGGTTCTGAGCAAGCACAAGCAGAACGGAATCCCGGGTGCGTGGATCGCTGGTGAACTCCAAAGCTGCGCTGAGGTCGGTTTCGGCCTTCTCGCCATCTTTGATGATGGAATAGGCTCTGCCGCGAGCATGGAAGGCATCGCCGCGTTTCCAGAAGGGCCACTTGGCGATGTCTTCACTGCCGGACTTGATGATGACTTCGGGTGTTTTGAAGGTGGCGAGCAGACTTTGCATCTGCGCGGCCTTCTTCACGGCTTCGATGGGGATGCGCTCGATGATCGAGTCGGCGTTCGCTTTGTCGTAATACGCGGCTTGTTCGAGAGCGGCAGACTTTTGGAAGTTGGTGAGCTTACCTTCAGCGAGGGCGAGGAATCCGGTGGCCTTGCGCTGCTGCGTAGCGTCGCGGAAGCCGATGACGAAGTCGGTGACGCTGGGGTCGGCCTCGAACTGGTGCGACTTGCCATCGTAGAAATAAGCGAACTTCATCGGCTCGTGGAAGCCCTCGATGCCGTTGGGCGAGAGGGCGCTGTGCTCCTGTCCGTCGTCGCGGATGCGCTGGCGGCAGAGGTTGATGTGCCAGGGCAGGCTCTGCGTGGGTTTGCGACCGATGACCTGATGCAGCGGATCATTTTCATCCTGCGTGACAGGGATGCGAATCTCGACGGTCCAGTGATCGTCGGCGATGTACGTGGCGACCTCCGCCTTCGAGTCCCAGGTGAACCACTGGCCGCGTGGAGCACCGCGGTCGAGATCGACGACGTGACCGTTCGGACTGATGGCGATGGAGTAGTAGGAGTGCGTTTCGGTGGCGAGCTCGATCTCGATGGCGTCACCATGCCAGAGCGCTTGATCGTCCTCGCGTGTGGCGGTGATGTTGAGCTTCTCGCCGCGTCGTTCATCGCAACGAATGGCAAAGACAAGGTTATTGCCCTGCCATCCGGCTTTGAAACTCGTGCCAAATGTGGGCGTGCGGCCTGTTTGCAACTCACGGAACTTGCCCGTGGCAGCAGCGGGGCAGTTTTGCCAATACTCGTCATCGAGTTTGCCGTCGATGACGACGCCCTGCGCATCGCCGACGAGGCGAACGGTGGGCACGGGGCCGCGTTTTTGCCCGAGCTGCTGCGACTTCATGCGCAGGCCTTTGAGGAAGTCGTCGATGAGGGCGAGGCGTTTGCCAAAGACACTCGCGGCATCGGTTTTGGCCTTCGCTTTCTCGAAAAGCGTGAGCGCTTCATCGGCTTTGGCCTTGTCCGCATCCATCACCTTCCAGTTGGCTTCACAGAAGGTGAAGAAGGTGTGCATCTCGCTCTCAGCAGGGCCGTAGAAAAGGCGGCAATACTCGCGCAGAGCCGTGGCAGGCTCGTAGCCGGGCCAGTAGGCTCGGGCGGTGAAATAGACGAGGAAGTGATTGAAGCCGATGCCTACTTTATCGAAGTCGTTGCGCACTGTGAGCCAGATGTCTTCGCCCTGGGACATGCCTTTGGTGGCGATGACGCTGTCGCCCATCGATTTCGAGGCAAAGGCAGGCAGATACCAGCCGCGATCGGTGAAGGGATAGTTTTCGAAGTTGATGATGGGGTTGTCGGTCTTTTTCGCCCAGGCGGCACGCAGGGCCTCCGGTGCGGCTTCGCCTTCGGCTTTGGAGGCGGCGATGTTCATCGGGCGACGACCGCCGACGATGCCGACGAGCACGTTCGGCTCCAGTTTGTCGATCTTCAGCGGCGGCAGCGTATAGACGCCGTAGGCGCAATTCAGCACCTTCGCGTGCGGATGTGTTTTGCCGACCTCTTTGGCCACGCGATTGACGAAGTCCCACACGTAGTCGCTGAGCAGGCCGCGCTCATTGCGCTCGGGCGAGTCTTTGCCTTTGCACTTCTCGCATTGGCAAATGGAGGTGTAGCCATCGGGCGGCATGATCGAGACGCTTTCCAACTGGAAGGTGTCGAGCAGCGCCCGCGCATAGCGCACGGTCTCGCGGAAGAGTTCGTCGTTCGAGTAGCAGAGCTGGCACTTCGAGTCGCCGGGCTTGAAGTCGGGCTTGCCGCCGTAGATGGCGAACCATTCGGGATGGACGTCGAACACAGGCTGACGGTTCGTCATGTTCGCCATGCCGTGGGCGATTTTCAGCCGCTCGTCGTTGCGAATGCCGAGACGCATGACCCACAGTGCGGAGTCCGGCCCGCAAGTGGCGAAGCGGAAGTTGAATTGCCGCAGCGCAAAGTCCGGCTTCACGGTTTCATCGAGCTTCGGCAGCTCGATGGTCTTCTTCGTGGGCAACACCTCGCCGAGCTCACCCGGCAGATACCAGCGTTCGCCGAGCTTGTGTAAAAAGGCCGTCACCGCATTGAAGCTGCCGCGTTCGTCGAGACCCCAGACTTCGAGCGTTACGCCATCGAGCGTGATTTTGGTGCGGTGCTTATAAAGACCCGGATTCGGGAGACCATACGGCGCTCCGATGATCTTTTCCCACTCCACCTGTGCACGCGGGATATCGCCATTGTTTTTGGGAAACGGCCCCACAGGCTCGAAGTCCGCGTCATCGCCGATCATCGCCATCCAGTCCGCTCCGCTCGCGATGCGATAGGCACCGTCTTTGAGCCCTTCGGCCTTCACTGGCGAGTGTGCGCTGGCCCCGATGAAGACTTTGACCGCGTTCCCCGAAGGGTGCGTGACGATGGGAAGCTTTGCGCCGCTGATTTTCTCAATCTGCTGCCGAAACTCATGCGCCGCGACACGCGCCATGCGCGTGGGTTTTTCCGCGATGACAATCTCGGCTCTTGGTTGGCCGTCTTCGACGAGAAAGGTGTCAGCGGCGGCGATGGAGCCAGCAGGAACCAAAAGAAGAACAATGAGGGCGCGCCATTTCATGAGCGGCACAAACGGGCACACAGAGGCATCTCGTTCACTGCTTTGCACTGTCGAGCCAGCGCACGGCGTTTTCGATGACGAGTAACGGCTCGGCTTGTTTGAAGACAGGATAGGTTTCGTGACCGGGACGGAAGTAGAAGACGCGGCCCAGGCCGACTTTCCAAACGCAACCGCCTCGGAAGTGCTCGCCTTTGTCCCAGCGCTCCTCGAAGACGACCTCATCGGGCGGCGGGACGTGGAAAGGTTCGCCATACATCTCAGTTTGCGGGATGTCCCACTTCGCGGGCAAACCCTTCGCGATGGGATGCTCTGACAGCAATGTGGTGACATGCGAGGGCGCACCATCGGCGCGGAAGGCGGGGAACACGCACTGCGGCAGCGTGAGCTTCATGACATCGCCCTCGCCTTTTTCGACGAAGGGCGTGATGCGGGCCACCTTTGGACGGATGACGCCGTAGGGCTTGTCGTTGGTGAACTCCCACTTCGCGCCGGGATGCTGCGTGGAGGCATCGGCCTTGGCACGCTCCTGCATGAGGCGGACAAAGGGCTTGCTCCAATGCGCGGAGTGCAGCGCGATGAGGCTGAGCTTGCCCGCCATCACGCGCTTCACCACGGCTTCGACACGTTCGTCGTTCTGATCCTTTTGACGCGCATGGCTCCAGAAGACGAGCACATCGGTGGCATCGAGCGTGGTCTCATCGAGACCTTGATCGGGTGCGTCGAGCTTCGTCGATTTCACACTCAAACCCGTTCGTGTGGCGAGATGTGCGGCGATGGTTTCACCGAGAAACTTGTCGCCATAGCCTTGCGATTGCCGGGGCTGCTGCTCGTCCCAGACGAGCACGCGCACAGGATCAGCGGCGAAGGCGGAGCATGACAGGAATAGGCAGATGAGGAGGTGTTTCATGGTTTGAGCAGCGCTTTGAGAATGGACTCGACGCACTTGGAATGAAGTGGCGTATGGGAAGTAGATTAACGGACTGCATCTCGAATGGCGGGAACAAGCAACTCTGCGACGAGTTGGTGTCCGAGATCACCAGGATGCATTCCATCGATGAGCATGGCATCAATGGTGGTCTTGTTCTTGGTAGCGAAGACCGGATAAGCAGCGTGGACATCGACGAGCGACACCTTCATCACGCCGGCAAGTTTGCGAAGCGCGTCGTTGTAGCGCGTGAGGTTGAGCGATTCGAAGCCGTCCTCGGCGTCCGCGTTGTAGGGCGGCTTGCCGTAAAGCTCTCGCAGCTTTGAGGTCCAGCGCAGCGGGTTGGAGGTCATGACGATGACCTTCGCGCCTTGCTTCTGCGTCTCGGCAATCATGGCTCGGCAGTTGTCGATGAAGGCCGCCAAAGTCACGCGGGGCTCGGTCATCGGTGGGTTCTTCCACACATCCACGGCGGAGTCATTGATGCCAAACTGCATCACCACGACGCGTGGCTTGAAGCGCAGCACATCCTCTTGAAGACGTTTGCGTGCCTGGACCGTCGTGTTGCTCGGGATGCCTGCGTTGTGAACGCTGAGTGATGAGCCGATGCTTTGCAGCGCAGTCTCGACACGCGTGGCATACACTTTGACAGCCCCGCGCGGCGCGGTGGTGGAGTCTCCGAACATGATGACGCCGCCGGGCTTTGGCGTGGCCTTCGGCGGAGGCACAAACACGGGAATTTCGCCCGCGTTGAGATCGGCGACGTTGATCTTCATGCGCAGACCGCCCTGCATCGTCGTGATCCAGAGTTCGCCCGGCTTGCGCTCGTAAAGGTAGGGATAGGATACGCGACCGCCGGGCACGTAGTTCGCCGCAACGATGACAGGCTTTGACCACGTCGCCGTTTCGTCACTGGAAAAAGCCAGCGACAGCTCCACACGACTCGAGCCACTCTTCGGATCATGACGCGGCGGCGCATTCCAAAGCAGCGCGATGCGGCCATCGGCCAGACGGGCCATCTGCGGGCAGCAGGTGACGGATTGAATCGTTGTTTGCTTCAAACCTTCCCACTTTAATCCATCACGTGAAGTAGCCTCCCACAGATAGCCAGACTCCGTACGCAACAGCAGATAAAGCGATCCATCCTTCCTCTCGATGACACTGCCTTCGAGTGAACCTGCATGATCATGCGTACCAACGCCATAATCGAGTATATCGCCGCGCTGCCACGTCTTGCCGAGGTCATCCGAAGCCCACATCACCGTGGCATGACGCCATTGCGGAATGATCTCCTGCCCCACGAGCACGAGGCGGCCGCTTTTCATTTGAATGAGCGAGTGAATGCAGCCGCACCAGGGGTCGCTGAGCTTCACAGGCGTCTCCCACGTTTTGCCATCATCGGTGCTGCGGCAGGTGTAGGTCGGCAAAATGAAGTCCTTCCATGACACGTCCTTCTCACCCCAGTGCCAGCCCTTTGGCTGAGCCCGCTCGGTGAGATTCATCCACGCAGAGATGATGATGCCCTCCCGAGTGCGCAGCAGCGCTCGTTCGCTGCTCACGGTGAACTTCGCTGGCTCTGCAAACAGCGGCGTGGTGTCCCATGTGCGGCCCTCATCCGCGCTGCGCAGTGCGTTCTTTGCATCAACGCAAAGCACCCCGCCTTCCGCTGTGTTCACAAACGGTCCCTGGTGCGTGAACGGCAGGGCTGAAGCCTTCGGATGAAGTGTGGGCAGATCAGCTGCGAAGATCGTGGACGTGGTCCAGACAAGGATGAGCAGGCGTTTCATCATGAGCGATGTGGGTTGGAGATGCGGAGCATCAGCTAAACGCATCTCACGGAGTCAAAATGTCCCGCCATCGCGTGGGTTGCACTTTGTCCTGTGGCAGGAATGATCAGGCGGGTTGAATCGCTGGCTGCTTCCATTTTTATGGCTCGCCACCACCGCCACGCAGGCAGGTGTGCCTTGGGCATGGCTGAATGCAGAAGTCGCAGTCATCGAAAAGAAGCAGAAGCAACTTCGAGCTGAGCTTGAGCAGCTTGTATCCGCAGCTTCAGCTCAGCCGCATGAGCATGCGGGCTTTCACAGCGGCTTTGCTCCACAGCCGGACTCCATCCGCTGGGTGCAGGTGGATCTAGGTGCGGAGCATCGGCTCGATGCCGTGGTCGTCGTGCCTGCGATGTTCGGCAGTGCCGAAGCTTATGGGTTTCCTCGTCGGTTTCGTGTCGATGCCTCGAATGATCCGCTCTTCGCCGAGTCCACCACGCTGCTCGATCAAACGTCCGCCGATGTCACCATGCCGCTCTCGCCCTGGCACATTGCCGTGCGAGATGTGAAGGCGCGCCATGTGCGCTTCACGGCCACACAGCTCGTGCCACAGCCGCGTTTGCCACAGCGCTTCATCTTCTGTCTCGGTGAACTGCTCGTCTTCAGCGGCGGGCAAAACATCGCGCTTCATGCCGAGGTGCTAGCGCCGAAATCCGTGGAGACGCTGCCCACCTGGTCCCCAAAACATCTGGTCGATGGCTGTCATGCACTCGGTCTGCCTGTGCGGCCTGACGATGCGCCTGGGAACGGCTGGCACAGCGCGGTCTCGACCACGGCAGATGTCACGAAGTGGGTGCAGTTGGACCTCGGCGAGGCACGTGATGTGGCCGAAATCCGCCTCATCCCGGCACATCCGCCTGATTACCCGGACCGCTTTGGCTTCGGCTTTCCACGCCGGTTCAAAGTCGAGGCGGATGGCCGGATGATCTTCGACAGCACTGCCGCAGATTTTACGAATCCTGGCGACACGCCCGTTGCCTTCCCCACGCCTGGTTTGCGTGCGCAAACCATCCGCATCACCGCCACCCAGCTTTGGGAGCGCAGTGGCGATTTTGTTTTTGCGCTGGCGGAAGTGCAGGCATTCAGCGCGGGACAAAACATCGCTCTCAGGGCCAGTGTCACAAGTGCGGACGACACCCTCACGCCAGCTTGGACCCGCGAGCATCTGGTCGATGGCCACAGCAGTTCCGGCCTGCTCGTCGATGAATCCACCTGGCTCGCCGAGCTCTCCAAGCGCCGGCAAATCACCGACGATCTCATGCAGTTCGATCCCGTCCATGGTGCTGCGCTGCGCATCGCACAAACCCGCCTCGCATGGCTCGCGGTTAGCATCGTGGCCCTGGGCATTGCCGTGGCCTGGCTCGCGATCTGGCGTCTGCGGCGCTCACGTCGCTACGAGATGGAGGCGCTGCGTCAGCGCATCTCGCGTGATCTCCACGACGAAATCGGCAGCCACCTCGGCAGCATCCGTCTGATGTCAGAGCTGGCGCTGCGAGAGGGTGGCGACACTGAGTCTCTGGAGGAAATCCATCGCCTCGCAGGAGAAGCCGCAGAGTCCATGCGCGGCATCATCTGGCTCGTGCGCGAAGGCGATGCGCCCAAGCTCACGAGCCTCGTTGAAGCCATGCGCCAAAGCGCCGCAACATTGCTCATCGGCATCAACTGGAAGCTCGATCTGCCCAGCATCGACCATGCCGCCACTGCTTCATTGGAGTTTCATCGCCAGGTCTTCCTGCTCTTCCGTGAAGCTGCTCACAACATCGCCCGCCACGCCAAAGCCACCCATGTAAAAATCGGGATCTTCTGGCAGTCGAAACGATTTCACCTCCACATCGAAGATGACGGCTGCGGCTTCGATGTGAATGCGGTCACGGCTGGAAACGGTCTCGCCAATCTTCTTCATCGCGCCGAAGTGCTCGGTGGCACGCTCCGCATCACCAGCGAGGCTAAAAAAGGCACGCACATCACGCTGGAAGCCCCTTTCTCATGAACACGATTTGGATCGTCGAAGACCACGCCGCTTTCCGCCGCATGCTCGTTCGTGTGCTGAATGCTGAAGCGGGTCTGCAATGCACGCGTGACTTCGATTCGTGCGAAAAAGTCCTCACCGCCCTCGGTCATGATGACGCGCCTGATTTGATCCTGCTCGATGTCGGCCTGCCCGGCATGAGTGGGCTGGATGGCATCCGCCTCATCAAAGAACGCGCACCGAAAACCCTCATCGTCATTCTCACCGTCTTTGAGGACGATGATAAAGTCTTCCGTGCCATCTGTGCCGGAGCCGCAGGTTATCTTTTAAAGACCAGCGGTGCTGCAGACATCACGCAGGCCGTGCGCGATGCCCTCGCTGGCGGCTCGCCGATGACCTCGCGCATCGCGCGCCGTGTGCTGGATATGTTTTCGAGGCTGGCGCCGAAGCAGAGTGACTATGGGCTAAGTGATCGTGAGAAGGAGATCCTCCAGCTCATGACCACCGGCCTGATCAAAAAGGAGATCGCCGACAGGCTGACACTCAGCGTCCACACCGTCGATACCTACCTCCGCCGCATCTACGAGAAGCTGGAGGTGAACACCCGCACCGGCGCCGTGGCCAAGGCGCTCAAGGAGGGGCTGGTGTGAGCCTGTCCCGTGAAAGCGTGATGCACCCCCAGTTTTCGGGGGGAGCGCACTTGCTAAGTATGTCGCCACCAAGGCGTATTAAACTCACTCCACCATGACTTTTTGCTTTTGCTTTCGATCATCATTCGCCGCCGTGCTCACCGCTGGCCTTGCCTTTGCCGGTGCTGTCTTTGCTGCGGAACCGTTTGATGCCTTTCTTGAGAAGCACTGCATCAGTTGTCATGGCCCCGAGAAGGAAAAGGGCGATTTGCGGATCGACCAGCTCTCGCGAGACTTCAAGCTGGGCACGGACACACATCATTGGGCCGAGATGATGGAGCAGGTGAACTCGGGCGAGATGCCGCCGAAGAAGGAGAAACGACCAACGCAGGAGGAGATCGCAGCGTTTGTCTCGAATCTCGATGAGCGGATCAAAGAGGGCCGGGCGGCGCGGATGGCGGCGCGGCCGGCGATGGCGCATTATCGGCTGAGCCGGAAGGAGTATCAAAACACGGTCTATGACCTGCTCGGCGTGCGCTATGATCCCGCGAAGCCGGGGGAGTTGAACGAGGACACGCTGTGGCATGGCTTTGAGCGCATTGGGTCGGAGCTTTCGCTCTCGCCATCGCATGTGGATCGCTACTACCGCGCGGCGGAACTCGTGCTGGATCGTGCGTTTCCCGCAGCGACCTCGGCTGAGACTCGCAAGGTCCGCAAGACTGCGGCGGAGATCCGTTACGGCGGCGGGAAGGACCAGCAGGCGGCGCTGGACCGCTTCGGCATCAAGCGTCCGCTGCGGTATCTCCTTTTCCCCGGCACGGTCCAAAACGCGCTCTCGCCTAACTGGCTCGGAAAGACGGGGTCGGAGCACAGCGGACTCTACAAACTGCGCATCCAGGCCAGCGGCATCCGTCCGCCCGACGGCCAGCCAGCGCATCTGAGCATCGGCAAGCGGACGGGCGAAGAAACGGTGGATGGCCTTATTGAGTTCGACATCACGGCCCCGGAGGACAAGCCGCAGGTGTATGAGTTTGAGGTGTTTCTCGAAATGCCCGCGACGCTGGACTTCTGCGTGGTGGCCACCGATGTGGTGGATCGCCGAGCAGGCGCTGCCTTCCGCAATGCGCTCGCCAGTCGTGGTGGTTACATTTTCACGCACAGCAGCGAGACTTTGCTCTTGAATCCCAACGCACCACAGATGTTCGATGGCAAGGGGAACGGCATCTTCTCCACCGTGCTGCTTGATTGGATCGAATGGGAAGGGCCGCTGGTGTCGGAGACGGAAAAAGCACGGCGCAACGATGTGGTGCCGCCCGATGACGCGACGCCCGAGGCGGTGGCGGTGCATCTGCAACACTTTGCCGAACGTGCGTGGCGTCGTCCGGTGAAAAAGGAGGAGCTAGAGCAGTATCTGCAATCCTACCGCACCGAGCACGAGGCGGGAGAAAAGATGGCGGACGCCTATCGCGTGGCGTTGCAGGGCGTGCTGACTTCTCGCCACTTCATCTACCTCGTCGAGGGCGACACGGTGGCTCGCGAATGGCTCACGGACACGGAACTCGCCTCGCGGCTCTCGTATTTTCTGTGGAGTTCGATGCCGGACGACGGCCTCCTCACCGCTGCCAAAAGCAGCACGCTGAATGGCGAT
>JBILPY010000447.1:0-4119 GCA_044373575.1 Prosthecobacter sp.
GCCTTGACCTCCCCGCCTGTCTGCCCCTATTGCCAGCCCTTCAAAACATGTCTGATTTGCCTAAAACCATCGCCATCGCTTCGGACCATGGCGGACTCGACCTCAAGAACGCCGTCTTCCACCACCTGCTGGACACCGGCTACACCGTCGAGGACCTCGGCGTCTTCAACACGGACAGTGTCGATTACCCCGACTACGCCGAACTCGTGGCCGCCCGTGTGCTCGATGGCCGCGCGGATGTAGGCATACTCGTCTGCACCACCGGCATCGGCATGTGCATCACGGCGAATCGCCACGCCGGTATCCAGGCCAGCCTCGTGCATGATGCCGCCACTGCCGCCATCACCCGCGAGCACAATGACTCCAACGTCCTCTGCCTCGCTGGCAAGACCCCCATCGACACCACCAAGGACATCGTCGATGCCTGGTTGAAAACCCCTTTCGCCGGTGGTCGCCATGCCCGCCGCGTCTCCAAAATGAACAAACAAGCCCACCCCCTCAGCATCCTCGCCGCCTCAGATCCCGCCGTCGCCGAAATCATCGCCGCCGAACAGCACCGCCAGCAGAACAACATCGAGCTCATCGCGAGCGAGAACTTTACTTCTCGCGCTGTCATGGCCGCTCAGGGAAGCTGCCTGACGAACAAGTACGCTGAAGGTTATCCCGCGAAGCGCTGGTATGGTGGCTGTGAAGAGGTGGACAAGGTGGAGCAGCTCGCCATCGACCGCGCCTGCCAGCTCTTCGGTGCCAAGTATGCCAACGTGCAGCCGCACTCCGGCTCCCAGGCGAATGCCGCCGTCTATTTCAGCGTGCTCCAGCCCGGCGATAAAGTGCTCGGCATGAACCTCGCACACGGCGGCCATTTGACCCACGGCAACCCCGCCAACTTCTCCGGCCGCTTGTACAGCTTCTGCCAATACGGCGTGCGCCAGAGTGATGAACTCATCGACTACGATGAGCTCGCCGAAGTCGCCAAGCGTGAGCAGCCGAAGATGATCACCGCCGGTGCCAGCGCCTATCCCCGCATCATCGACTTCAAGAAGATGAGCGAGATCGCCAAGAGTGTCGGAGCATACCTCTTCGTCGATATGGCGCACATCGCCGGACTCGTGGCCGGTGGCGCGCATCCATCCCCGATGGAGTACGCCGACTTCGTCACCAGCACCACGCACAAAAGCCTGCGTGGTCCCCGTGGTGGCATCATCCTCACAAACAGCGACGAGCTGATCAAGAAGATCAACAGCCAGGTCTTCCCCGGCGTGCAAGGCGGCCCGCTCATGCACGTCATCGCCGCCAAAGCCGTCTGCTTTGGCGAATGCCTCAAGCCTGACTTCAAAGACTACACCGCCCAGGTCGTGAAGAACGCCCAGGCTCTCGCCGCACGTCTCAGCGAACTCGGCTACCGCATCGTCAGCGGCGGCACGGACAACCACCTCATGCTCGTGGATCTCCGTCCGAAAGGCCTCAACGGCAAAGTCGCCAGCGAGACCCTCGACCACGCCGGCATCACCGTGAACAAAAACGGCATTCCTTTCGACACCGAGAAGATCACCCTCGGCGGCGGCATCCGCATCGGCACCCCAGCCGTCACCACACGCGGCATGAAGGAAGCCGAGATGGTCCTCATCGCCAACTGGATCGACCGCGCCCTCACCGGCAAAGACGATGCGGCGGTGCTCTCCCAGATCAAAGCCGAAGTGGCCCAGATCAACGAGCGCTACCCGGTGCCGTAAATCGTCAACGATACGTGAAGGGTTTTGCCCTCGTCCGCCTCTGGTGGGCGAGGGCTTCTTTTTTCGCACAAACCGCCCACATCCAGTCATGCCTGAACGCAAGGGGTATGAAACGAAGGGCGTTTAGTCTGACGCATGACTCGTTCTCTCTTCCTCGCTCTCACAGCTTTTCTCACCCTCGCTGGCGCTGCTTCGGCGCAAAACATCCGCGCTGGCATCATCGGTCTTGATACCTCCCACGTTCTCGCTTTCACGAAAACGCTGAACGCCAACCCGCAGAAGCCTGAGGTCATGGGCGTGCGTGTCGTGGCGGCTTATCCGCAGGGATCGAAGGACATCGAAGGCAGCGTGAAGCGCGTGCCGGAATATACCGCCAAGGTGAAGGAACTCGGCGTGGAAATCGTGACCAGCATCGACGCCCTGCTCGACAAGGTGGACGTGGTCTTCCTGGAAACGAACGATGGCCGCCCGCATCTGGAGCAACTCCGTCCCTGCATCGCCGCGCACAAGCCTGTGTTTATCGACAAACCCATCGCAGGCACTTTCGTGGATGCCATCAAGATCTTCAAAGAAGCCAAGGCTGCTGGTGTGCCCATCTTCTCGTCCTCCTCACTGCGCTTTGGCAAGAACACACAAGCGGTTCGCGGTGGCAGCATCGGTGCCGTGAAGCAGGCCTCCACCTTCAGCCCTGCCTCACTTGAAGTCACGCACCCTGATCTCTTCTGGTATGGCGTCCACGGCGTGGAGAGCCTCTTCACCGTCATGGGCACCGGCTGCCAGAGTGTGAAGCGCGACACGAATGCCGATGGCAAGATCCGTGTCACTGGAACATGGGCGGGCGGACGCACGGGTGTGTTTGAGGAAAACAAAGGTTACGGCGGCAAGGCCGTCGGAGACAAAGGCGAGTCCCCTGTCGGTGCCTACGATGGCTATGATCCCCTGCTCTTCGCTGCCGTGCAGTTCTTCCGCAATGGCATGGCTCCGGTGAGCCCCGAGGAGACGCTGGAGATCTACGCTTTCATGGAAGCCGCTGATGAGAGCAAGCGCCGCAATGGAACTGCAGTCACGCTGAAGGAAGTCATGGACAAAGCCGCGGCTGAAGCGGCGAAATAAGTCCACTGTTCGGAACATCCGCCCCCTTTCAAAAGCGCCGCTAACGTCACAGCGGCGCTTTTTTGTGTCTGGAATAGTTTTCAACAATGCCTCAACGTTTTCGTCAGATGGCGTGCGTATAATATCGCACCCAAACACTACCCCCTACCATGACCCCCATCACTCGCATCACCCTCGCCTGTGCCTCCGTCAGTCTGATCGGCAGCGGCCTGCTCCGTGCGGACATCAAAGCCCCTGAGATCAAACTCACTTCGGAAGAATTCCACACCCGACTGCAAAGGGACGATACCCCGCTGCCTGCGGGCGGCCAACTCCAGATGAGCTACGCTGGTGTCGTGGACAAGATCCTACCCAGCGTCGTCACCGTCTTCTCGTATGGTGAGAAAGCCGGACGCGCGATGCAGGGCCACGGCGAGATGCCCGACCTCGAACAGGTCCCGCCGATGTTCCGTGAGTACTTTGAAGAATGGTTCCGCCAGCAGCAGGAGGAAGGCGGTGGATCAACGCCCCAACGCCCCAATCCCCGTGGACGTCGCGGCCAGCAGCGCGAAACGCCCGAGGAAGACAAGAAGCTCGAACCCAACGGCGTCGGCTCTGGCTTTATCGTCTCCCCTGATGGCTACATCCTCACTAACAACCACGTCGTCGGAGAGGCTGATAAGATCGAGGCGGTCGTCACGATCAATGGCAGCACCAAGCGCTACGATGCCAAGGTCATCGGTGCCGATCCACAGACTGACGTGGCTTTGATCAAGATCTCAGCTAGCGGCCTCCCCGCTGCCACCCTGGCAGACAGTTCGAAGCTCCGTGTCGGCGATGTCGTGCTCGCCCTAGGCGCTCCGATGGAACTCAGCCGCTCCGTCACTCAGGGCATCGTCAGTGCGCTCGGCCGCAGCGGCATGGGCATCATTGGTCGCCGTGACATGCAGGGCTACGAGGACTTCATCCAGACCGATGCCTCCATCAACCCCGGCAACTCCGGTGGTCCGCTCGTGGATGCCATGGGCCGCGTGATCGGCATCAATACCGCCATC
Source organism: Prosthecobacter sp. (assembly GCA_044373575.1). Taxonomy (GTDB): domain Bacteria; phylum Verrucomicrobiota; class Verrucomicrobiia; order Verrucomicrobiales; family Verrucomicrobiaceae; genus Prosthecobacter. The sequence goes on from JBILPY010000447.1 coordinate 3,881, forward strand.
TATTCACGCTCCGGCATGAATGCGGGCATCGGCTTCTCCATCCCGATCAATCTCGCCCTGCGCATCGCCGAAGACCTCACCGATGACGGCGAAGTGACCCGCGGTTACCTCGGCATCCTGCCTGCGGACATCGACACTGAGACCGCCAAGCTCTGGAACCTCAATGACGAGAACGGCGCGCTCGTCCGCACCGTGAAGAAGAACTCTCCCGCGGCCAAAGCCGGCCTTCAGGTCGGCGA
>JBILPY010000446.1:0-4119 GCA_044373575.1 Prosthecobacter sp.
ACCGCTCAGAAAGCCGTCACCAGCTCTGATCCGCTGGCGGAATACATCCCCACCTCACACGATGCGGTGGAGATCGGTGGCGGCGCGGGATTGCACTATCACTATGGAACCCTCGGTCAGCTGGAGCACGGCGTGAACTACGCAGACGCCTACCTGCGCACGATTGGAAAGAAGATGAACACCGGGCGCCCGCTCAAGGATTGGCCATATTCCAAGGGCAGTCCGGTGAAACTCTTCATCCTCGCCGGACATCGCAACATGGAGGGCGAGCGTGCCTTCCAACAAGAACTCGGTGCCGCAGCGAGTGACGATGCTCAAATCGCCTTCAAATACAGCCTCGGTGGCAGCTTCAAGACCTCAAAGGGTTGGGAGCCGCTCGGGCCTGCAGGGGCTTACGACACCTTTGGGCCGGAGTTGAGCTTTGCGAAGACCTTGCGAGCCACGGAGAAGGGCAACATCGCCATCGCGAAGTTCACGCACAGCGGCACGCAGATGAATGACTGGACGCCCGAAGGCACGACGGCCAAAGACATGCATGTTTATCCGGCGTTCATCGCTTTCGTTCGCAGGGCGATGCAGGAACTGAAGGACCAAGGCCACACCGTGGAACTGGCGGGCATCTTTTATCACGCAGGCGAGAATGACATGGCTTTTGGCCCTTATCGCAAACAAGCCGCGAAGTGGCTGCAATCGGCCGTGGCACAAAGTCGCGTGGATTTGGGAATGGCGTCGCTGAAGTGGTTTGTGGGCCAACAACTGCCGCCAGATGAAAAAGGGCTCAACCAACTCGACATCACCGCCGATCTCGCGGCCATCGCGGCTGCTGACAAAGCGTTCATTCACATCAAAGCCTTCGATTTGCCGCCGCAGCCCGAAAAGCTCGTGCTCGACACCGCAGGCGTGTTGAAGCTCGGCGAGGTGCTGGCGCAAAGTTATCTGCATGGGCCGCCTGCGCCGCCGAAGTCGGCCGCGGTGCCAGCGGCGGAAGTCATCGAAGGCGAGATGGCGGGTTATCTCTTCGCCCCGGCGGAAAAAGTGCCGGAGGAGTTCAATGGCGGCTTTTCGCTCTATGCGGCGGCGTGGCCGCTGGTGGGCACGTATCCGGGGCATCGGTTTCAGACGGGGCTTTGCGGGACGTGGATGCATCCGCAGTGGTCGGAGGCAGAGAAGCCAAAGGAGAAATGCTACACGGACATCGAGGGCGGGCTCGGCTGGTGGCGTGACACTCATTTCCCAACGATCACACCGAAGTTCATCATGGGCGGCGTGGGGCCGAACTTCTCGGTGATTGCGAACGGTCCCGGCTACGGTGCGGGCACCTGGGAAAAGCCGCGCGGGCAATATGGCGTGGCGCAACTCAGCCCGTGGCTGCTGATGCCGCTGGATGGTTTGAACCTCAAGCAAGGCACGAGCGGCGAGCTTTTCGGCTACGGCTATCTGCCGCTGCCGCTCACGAACAAAAAGAGCACCACCGCAGGCAAAAACGTGCCGACGGGCAACCAGTGTTGGACGCTGTTTGTGAGCACGGGCAACTTCAAAGGCCCCGTCGCCTTCTTCACGCCGTTTTTCTGGTCACAGGCACTCGTCGAGCATCCCGAGTGGACCGGCAAGCTGCTCGACTCCAGCCCCGCCGGCCCGAACAAGCCCATCCAAATGGAGACGCAGCACGTGCCCGCCATATTGACCGACAAGCAGGCCCGCGTCGCGCCAACTCGCTTCCCCATCGGCGCGGACGGCACCTCCACCGTGCTGCATCGACTCACCGCGTATAAAAAAGAGGCGCTGTGGGAGGATGTGCAGCGCTGGTTCGACGGCGGCGCGACCGCGGATGGCAAGATCAAGCCCGAGGCCGCGGCGATTCACACCTTCCGCAGCGGGGGCGGCTCAAACTGGAGCATCTACCCGCCCGGCACGAAGCGCGACGACAAGACACCGCTCGCCTGGAATGCCTTTGCCACGTCCTTCACGCCGAATCCGATCACCTTCGGCTATCAATGGAACGCGCAGCTCACCCACCGCGAAGGCTCGCTCGTCGTCCTGCCCGAGTATTATCAACTCGGCACCAATCCTCGCGGCAAGCCGCAGTGGCAGGTCATGGATGCCAAACAAGCCGCTGCCGATACCAAACTCACCCAGCACCGCTTTGAAACGCCGAAGGAGAATGCACAAGAGCCACGCACGACACCCGATGACGCCAACAGTTGCTGGAAAAAACCCGGCCCCGTCGCCGGTCCCTTCAAAGCCAAGCTCGGCGATGGCAGCACGGTCACCTACTACTGGTATCGGTTCGCCGACCAGCCCGCGATGCTCAACGCCGACCTCACGCCTGAAGAGCGAGAGCAAGTGCAGCAACGCGTCGAGAAACTGCATCGCGCGTGGACGAAAGATCGCGATTACCTTGCACCGCCCGATCTCGGCAAGCTGGCGGACATTGATCCCGCACTCATCCTCACTCCTCCGAAGGGTTTTGAGATCGGCTATGTTCCCATCGCGACACAGCAGGAGATCGAAACACCATGAGACTCTTCCTCCTGCTTCTTGCGTCACTCGCTACGCTGAATGCCTCCGACAAAGTGGTTTCGGCTTTAGCCGAAAAGAATGCGGCTAAAGCCGCAGCCACTTTACCGAACATCCTCCTCATCCTCGCCGATGACCTCGGCTACGGCGATGTGCGATGCTACAACGCCGATGCGAAGGTCCCGACTCCGAACATCGACAAGCTCGCGATCGAGGGCATGCGCTTTACCGATGCGCACAGTCCAGCCACGGTTTGCACGCCTTCGCGCTACAGCCTCATGACGGGACAGATGGCGTTTCGCGTGCCGAATGGCGGCACGGTGTTTCAGGGCACAGGCGGGCCGTCCTTGATCGCACCGGGCAAACTCACACTGCCGGGGATGTTGAAGAAGCAGGGCTACGCCACGACGGCGGTGGGCAAATGGCACATCGGTCTGACTTTTCGTGACCAGGCAGGTGAGGCGATCCACTCCGGTGAGCGAACTGCCGTGCAGCGCATCGATTACTTGCGCCGCATCGAGGGCGGACCACTCGATCATGGTTTTGATCGATTCTTCGGCACCGCGTGCTGTCCCACCACCGAGTGGCTTTACGCCTTCATCGACGGCGATCACATCCCCGTGCCGCCCACCGGGCCCATCGACAAATCGAAGCTCCCCAAGCATCCTTATGCCAACGATTGCCGCGCCGGATTCATCGCGCCGGATTTTCCGATGGAGGAGGTGGACCTCGTTTTCTTGAAGAAGAGCCGCGAGTTCATCTCGCAGCATGCACGCACCTCGCCGAAACAGCCTTTCTTCCTCTACCATGCCACGCAGGCCGTGCACTTGCCGTCGTTTGCCGCGCCGGAGTTCCAAGGGACATCGAATGCCGGACCGCATGGCGACTTCATCGCCGAGTTCGACCACATCGTCGGCGAATTGATGCGGGAACTCGAAAAGCACGACCTCGACGACAACACCCTCGTCATCCTCAGCAGCGACAACGGCCCTGAAGTGGCGAGCGTCGTTCACATGCGCACCGATCATGCTCACGATGGCGCGAAACCCTGGCGCGGCATCAAACGCGATGCTTGGGAAGGCGGCCACCGCGTTCCTTTCATCGTGCGCTGGTCTGGAAAGGTGAAAGAGGGCACCACAAGCGATCAACTCGTCAGTCTCACCGACATCCTGGCCACCGTGGCCGCGATCACCGGCACCGAATTGCCACCCGATGCCGCCGAAGACAGCTTCAATATGCTCACCGCCCTCGAAGGCACCGCCACCGCCCCGATCCGGCCGTATCTGCTCACCCAAGCCTTTGCTGGGCAGCGAACGCTTTCGATTCGTCGCGGCCAGTGGAAATACATCGCCCACCGCGGCTCCGGCGGGAACAACTACGAGAAAGGCGAACTGAAGCCCTTCGCCCTGCCCGAAACCGATCCCGAAGCCCCCGCCCAACTCTACGACCTCGCGAATGATCCCGGCGAGACGACGAATCTTTACTCCCAGAAGCCGCAGATCGTGAAGGAGCTTCAGGCGCTCCTCGAACAATCGAAAACCACTGGTCGTAGTCGTCCATGAAGCGCTTTGTCACCATTCTTTGTGCACTCGGCATCCTCGG
>JBILPY010000061.1:0-13459 GCA_044373575.1 Prosthecobacter sp.
GGTAGATGGAGCGCGGCCGCTCGCGGGTGCGCACGACGTGTTTCATGTCCACAGAGCGCAGGGCCTCGGCATGTTCATCGAGTTCATCGTCATCGTCGTTTTTGCGGTTCAGGCCGCTGTATTCTTAGAGCGTCTCCGCCTTCTCGAAGGTGTGGGTGGGCATCTCCGATTCGATGGGCTGATCATCCTCGCCTTGGAGCACGGTGATGTTCGTTTGGCCCTTGCCTTCGATCTCGGTGACGCCTTCAGGCTGCTGCGGAGTATCGGTGGGTTCGGCCAAAGGCTTCGTTTCGGCTGCGCAGGGCTGTTTGGAGAAATCCGGGCTGCCGATGACCTGCCAGAAGTCCCTTTCGCCCAAAGCGGCCTGCGCCTCGATTACCCGCGCTTCGAGTGGTGGGAAGACGGCGATCAACGAATGCAGATCCGTGGCCTGATCACGAATGGCGAGTGCTCCGAGCAGTGTCTTGAGCTGGAAGATGGATTCATTGGCATCGCGAGAGTTGGCGAGCGAAAACTCCGGCGGCAGGAAAATGCGTTCATGGTCGCAAAGCACGGCGTTGGCTGTTTCGAGGACCATCACAGGCTTTCCGGCGATCATGTTGGCCAGCAGAAAGAGTTGCTGCCGCCGTGGCTTCAACTCAACGCGCACAGCGGCGGCCTCACGCTCACGCGGTTTTTCAACGAGGCGTTTGTAGAGCGCCTTGAGGCCGAGAAAGACATTTTCCTCCCATTCAAACATGGAGAGAGATCAGAGGGTGAGTTCGATGACCTGGCGGATTGCGGCGAGCGCATCGGGATCATCGGTGAGCGGCTCGGCAATGGCGACGGTGGCGGCGTAGCGCGGTGGAAGGCCCGCTTGGATGAGTTTTGCGGCGTCGATGAGAAGACGGGTGGAAACGCTTTCGAGCAAAGAGAGTTCGGTCAGTGCGCGGACCTTCTTGGCTATGCTGACGAGCGAGCGTGCCTGCTTGTCTTCAATGCCTGTTTCGCCGGTGATGATGCGGATTTCGAGATCTTCAGCCGGATAGCTGAAGCCGAGGCCGATGAAGCGCTGACGGGTGGAAGGTTTCAGTTCCCTCATGCTGCGCTGGTAGCCGGGATTGAAGCTCACGACGAGCATGAACTCCGGCGGTGCGTGCAAAGTCTCCCCCGTGCGATCCAGGAACAACTCCCGCCGATGATCGGTGAGTGAATGAATAACGACGATGGCATCCGCACGAGCTTCAGCGACTTCATCGATATATAGGATCGCACCTTCACGCACGGCGCGTGTCACCGGGCCGTCGGTCCACCGAGTCTCTCCTCCGATGAGCAAATGGCGTCCGAGAAGATCGGTGGCGGTGGTATCCTCGTTGCAGGCCACGGTGATGAGCTTGCGGCCCAGTTTGGCCGCCATGTATTCGACGAATCGTGTCTTGCCGCAGCCGGTGGGGCCTTTGAGCATGAGCGGCAGTCTGGCCGCCCATGCTTTGGCAAAGAGTTCAGACTCGCGCCCGGTTTCGAGATAAAAAACAGAATCAGCACTCACAGCACAGGGGGCAGATCTTCAACTGCACGCACGTCGGACTGCGCGGCTTCATCCGTGGGCAGGCCGAAACGCCAGAAGTTGTAAACGTAGAAGCAGATGCCGAGTAGGAAGAGACTGGCGGCGAGAATGAGGCCGACGAAGTGGATCTCGATTTCTTTTTGCACGGCGAGGAAATCGAGCCCCATGCGGCGCTCCAGATTCACCTGCGTGATGCCAGCGACAGCAAAGGCGCCGGTCATCGCCACCATGCCAATGTTGCTCAGCCAGAAGGCATAACCGGAAGCGGCGTTGTCCCACAGCTTGCGGCCTGTGAGGATGGGCAGAACATAGGCGATCATCGCGAGATTGATCATGGCATACGCGCCCCAGAAGGCCATGTGGCCGTGCATAGCGGTGACGAGTGTGCCGTGCGTGTACATGTTCACCTGCGGCAGTGTGTGCGCAAAGCCCAGGAAGCCCGCGCCGACGAACGACATGATGGCGCTGCCGAGTGTCCAGTTGAGCGCGGCTTTGTTGGGATGTCGGCGTCCGCCTTTCTTCGCCATGGCGAGCGCGTAGATGGCCATGCCGAGGAATGCCAGCGGCTCCAGTGCGGAGAAGATGCCACCAATCATGAGCCAGTAACGCGGCGCACCGATGTAGTAGTAGTGGTGACCTGTGCCGAGGATGCCGGAGAGGAAGGTGAGGCCGACGATGATGTAGAGCCATTTTTCCACCACTTCCCGATCCACGCCAGTGAGCTTGATGAGCAGGTAGCAGAGCAGTGCGCCCATGATGAGTTCCCACACGCCCTCGACCCAAAGATGCACGACCCACCAGCGGTAAAAGGAGTCCAAAGTCTGGTTATCGAAATCAATCATGCCTGGCAAGTAGAGCAGCGCTGCAGCCAGCAGACCAAAGTAGAGCACGATGGCGGTGGTGGTGAAGCGCTTCCCTTTCCAGATCGTGAGCCCGATGTTCGCGAGGAAGGTGAGCACGTTCACCACGACGAGGTAATCGAGCGGTCGCGGGATCTCCAAGAACTTGCGGCCCTCCCAGTAATTGAAGTGGTAGCCCACCACAGCGATGACGCCGACGACGAGGAAGGAGATCAATTGGAGCCAGGCAATCTTTGGCCAAACAAGCTCACGATCCGCCTCCTCCGGGATTATAAAATAGGCGCTTCCCATGAAGCCGAGCAGGAGCCAGACGACCAATAAGTTGGTATGCACAGCGCGGGCCGTATTAAACGGAATCCACTCATGGAGGCCGTCCATGCCGATGCGGGCAAAGCCCATGATGAAGCCATAGACGATCTGCAAGAGGAGCAGCACCATGGCAGAGGCGAAGAACCAGTAAGCGATCTTTTGGGATTGGAATTTCATGATTGGAGAGCGGGTAGTAGGTTATTTCGGCTGGACCGCAGGTGCTGGAGCAGGCGTGGGCACGGGTGCCGTTGCAGTCGGACTTGCCGAAGCTGGATTCAGGCTCATGAGATAGTCGGCGATTTCATTGAGCTGCGCCTCATTGACGGCCACACCGTAGAGGCTGGGCATTTTCGTGCCCGGTTTGATCTTCTGCGGATCTTTGACCCAGGTGATGAGTTTCTCGCGGTCGTAGCGGCGGAAGACATCATCAAGCGGTGGCGCACCAATGAGCGCACCGGCGGCACCACCCTGTCCCTGGATCTGATGGCAGCCAATGCATGAAGCAGTGGTGAAGATGGCTGGCACCGGCTTTTTCAGCGGCGCTGGTCCTGACGAGGCTATCGTAGGAGTTGGCGTGCCCATGGCCTGCAGCGCATCACGCAGCGGCGGATCGGCAGGGAAGCCATTCAGATCCACGTTTCCGCACCATTCGAGAAAGGCGATCACTTGATCAATTTGCTCATCATTGAAGTCATACTTCACCATTTTCCTCTGCCCAGGGAACATGGCCGCAGGATTCTTGATGAAGATCTTGATCCAGTCCTTGCCGCGTCGCTCAACCACTTTCGTCAACTCCGGCGCGTAGTAGGCACCTTCGCCAAAAAGCGTGTGGCAGCCCATGCAATTGTTCTCCTCCCAAATGTGCTTCCCGGCGATCACAGCGGGTGTCAGATTTTTTTCATTCGTCTGGTCAGGCACCTTCAGGTGAGTGTCGATGGATAGCACCAGGAAGATGCCGAAAAAGACGGCGGTGCCTCCGAGGAAGAAGACTTTAGCTTGGAGTTTGGTTAACACGGCGGCTCAACGGGTTCGGGTTGTAATTACAGAAACCGGGTTCTGTAATTCCAAGATTGTCCGTCTCCACGCGAAGCCTCAAGATCGAAGGCCGTGTGCATCATGGCATCCAATGCGCCTATTTTGTTTTCAGCCCACAGGCAGTCGGATTTGTGGCATGGGGTTTGCGAGGTATGGATTACCTTAACCATGCTAAAGATCGGAAAACTCGCCCAACAAGGCATCGCAGCCGCCAGTTACCTCGCGCAAAAATACGACGAGGAGGGAACTCGTGTCAGCGCCATGGAAATCGCGGACGCACGCGAGCTCCCACGGCCTGTCGTGGCGAAGATCCTAGCAGCTCTGTCACTGCACGGCATCACGACCGGAACCACAGGACCGCACGGTGGTTATCGGCTGGCTCGTCCACCGCGACATATCACGCTGCATGACATCGTGGCGGTATTCGAGCGCATGGACATCCGTCCGATGTGCCCCTTTGGTCCAAATTGGTGCGGCCACGGGCCGCCATGTCCGATCCACAACGCCATTTCCGTGGCCGCAGATGACGTAACGCGCTTCCTGCAAAAACAGCACCTTGGGCCGTTCTGCGGCCTCAAATCCGAGCCTGCTCGGAAGACTGGCCGTCGTGGCAAAAGTGCGAAGACGTCGTGAACTGACAAGAGCCGAGATCAGGCTTTCAAAATGGCTTCAAACTCTTTGTCGGTGAAAGCCTGCAACGTCTCAGTGCGCACGTTCCCGAGCGCGGCCAGAGAGGCCAGCAGGTGAAGAATCTTGGCCTCACTTTCGGCGCTCAGTATCAACGCGCCATCGTAGTGGCCGATAGTCCAAAACTGGCCTTCCACTTTCACGCCGGACTTTGCGGCGAGATCGTCAAAAGCATGAGCCCGGGAGGTGGACTCCTTGATATGACTGGAGCCTTTTTCGGTGAATTTGAGAAGAGTGATGCAGCGGCACATGGCAGGGATGGGTTGAGTTTCGCCCACTGAAACGTGCCAGCACTTTCACCGCACCCGCATGGCTTGCGGAAGGCTGCGCCCGTGTTGCGATACACGTTGAGCTTCGTTCCGTCGCAGTCCTCCTAAAAGCTGTCGAAAAACGCCCCTATGTCTCCAGTCTCCGGCTGGGCATTGTAGGCGATGGCGGCGCGGGGATGCTGATTGAAGAGGCCGGTGAGCATGTAGGGCAGGTCGAAACCCCAGCCGAGTTCGTGACGCAGCGGCTCGATCGTTTCAGCAACACATTGGAGCACGGGGCGCAGTTGATACTGGGGATCACGCAGCAGGCCAAGGAGCAACTCCATGGGGCAGTTGCCCGCGCCACGTCCTAGACCGGCCATGGTGGCGTCGATGTAGTTCGCGCCGAGGGAGATGGCCTCGATGGTGTTCGCGTAGGCGAGCTGGAGGTTGTTGTGCGCGTGGATGCCGACCTCTTTGCCGCCTGCTTTGGCATGCTGGAGATATTTCTGCACGAGACGACGTGTTTGCAGCGGATAAAGAGCGCCAAAGCTGTCCACGACGTATATTGCCTGTGCCTCGGAGGGTGCTAGCATTTCCAGTGCGGCTTCCAGTTCGCAGTCGCCGACGGTGGTGACTGCCATGAGATTCACGGTGGTCTCGTAACCTTTGTCGCGGGCGTCTTTGAGCATGTCGAGTGCCAGTGGCACCTGATGGACGTAGCAAGCGACGCGGACGAGATCGATGACGCTTTCCTGCTTTGCTGGAATGTCCTCACGATAGTCGCATTTGCCCGCATCGGCCATGATGGAAAGTTTCAGCGCGGTGGCGTTTTCGCCGACGATGCGGCGGATGTCTTCCTCCTGGCAGTATTTCCAGCAGCCGTGCTCGCCGAGCTTGATGTTCTTCCGCGAGGCGCGGTAACCGACCTCCATGTAATCAATGCCACCAGCGACGCAGGCATTATAGACAGCCTTCACGACACGATCCTCGAAGTGGTGGTTGTTCATCAATCCGCCGTCGCGGATCGTGCAGTCGAGCACGCGGATTTCTGAGCGGTGGGAAAGCCAGTCGGCGGACGTGGGTGTGGACATGAGGTGGTGGTTTAAAACTAAGGCGTTGGTTTGACAGGCGGTGGCGGCGGTGTGCGCACATCGACGAGCAAAGAATCCACAGGCACGAGGTGGCGGTAAATAAAAGCCTGCATCATGTCCTCGGCGGGCACGGCCTCGGCGGTGATCGTTTTGCTACCATCCTCAGCGATGCCTTCCAGCATGAGGGTGACAGGCTTTTCGGTTTCACCAGCGGAGGGTACGGTAATGGCGATGTCGGCCACGTCCTTGTCGGCAGGCACGACGGCATTTTTGATCTCGAAACCAGCCGGGGCGTTCTTGAGCCTTACGGTGATGGGACCGGTGAATCCACCGCTGCGCAGCGCATGCACGGTGAGCTTCGCGCTGCCGCCCGGTCTCGCATTGAGTGAGGATGGCGTGACACGCAGCGAGAATGACGGCTCCGCCACATGCACTTTAAGCTGGTAGGCGTTGGTGATGCCGCTCTGGCTCTGCGTGTCGGTCACGCGCACAAAGGCTTGGCCGTCAGCCGGGAGCTTCACACTGATGCGTGAGTCGGCATGGTGCGTGGTGAGCCCGGAGGCAAGGTCTTCATGGTCGTCGTTGAAGGCGATCTGATTGCCGTCGTTATCAAAGACCGTGAGGCTGGCATCCACAGGCGAACCAAGACGGCGAGCGAAGATCTCGAAGATCATTTCGTGATTCCCCCGGCCTTTGACGCGGTAGAAATCCGCGTCGCCGGTCGTCTCGATGCGTCCGTTGACGATGACGGGCGGTTTCAGTTCCTGCGCGGAACCAAGCCCAGCATTGGGCTCACGCTCACGCTCCTGCGACACAGTGTCGATGTGGAAAGGAATGGAGTTCGAGCGCAATCCGCCAACCGTGGCATGCAGCAGCGTGATGCCTGCCTGCGCAGGCGCTTCATACTTCTGCTTGAACTCGGTGCCAAGATTGCCGCCCTGGAAAGTGATCTCGATCTTTTCCCCTGCGGCCGCGCCGAGCGGTGAAATGCCAGTGAGAAAAGGCAGTTCACCCACGGTGATGCGGTACACGAAGTCGTCGCGTCCGCGGTAAATCGAGTCATGCACGCGGATGTGATAAAGCCCATCCGCCGGGATTTTATAGAAGAGCACTGGATCAGGATCGAAACGATAACCGTCCGAGTAGGCCACCTCGTAGCCTTGTTCATTGTGCAGTGAAACGATGGACTGAAACCAGCCAGGCACCGCATCCGCCAGATACGGAATCAAACTGCGCGCATGCATGGCGAGCACGACTCGCTGGTCCTTGTTGGCTTTGAAGGTGAACTCATCCACCTCGCCGGGCATGATGCGGCCATTGAGCGTGACGGGCAATGAAACTGGCGGGGTGACGAGTGTATGCTGCTTCACGGCATCCATGCCGCCGCGATAGTGCTCCAAGTCGAACTCAGGCGGAGGCTCGGCCTCACGGGCCTCGGGAAGCTGGCCGACGACAAAGCGCATCGGATTGCTGAGGCCGGAGGGCGTCTGCACGCGCAGATGGCGGATGCCCGGCGTGGCTGCCTCGGCCACGGTGATCTTCACACGCACGCTTTCGCCGATCTGGTTGTTTAGCTGCTGCTTCGGATCGTTGCGGCGACGGTCATACTCGGCCATGAGGCGCAGGTTTTTTTCCGTGAGCTCGGCCTCGCGCAACAAGCGACGGATCGTGGCCAGAACTTGGTCGGCAGGTAGTTTGTCGCCGCGTTTCATTTCGCGGAACTTGCCCTGCACCTCGCGCAGGCGGTCCCGGTAATCATCCACGACTTGAGCCGCCGGAATTTTGTCGTGTTCGAGCACTTTAGCCGTGATGCCCTCGCCGGAGACGATGACCTGCGATTCTTCATCGAGATATTGCCCGCCGATGGTGATCTCAAAGCTGGTGCTGATCTGCCCGCCCGCAGGATACACAAAACCAATGCGCGGCGCGGGTTGCGCCAGGCTGGAAACAGCCACCGCGAGACCGCTTAGGCATGACAAGGAGGCACGGAGTTTCATGGTGTGGCAGCAGTTAAATAAGTTCCGTCAACAGCCCGCCCATGGGTACTTTCTCATCCTTGCCAGGCACAACAAAGGTTGGTGTGCCCTGTGGATGTGGCAGCGGTGCCTCCGCTGGGATGCCAAGCTGACCGTAAATGCTGCCGATGACATCCGCCGGATAAACAGGCCGCTCCGCGACCTCCTCGCCAGTGGCGTTGGATTTGCCGAGCACCTGGCCGCCTTTGAATCCGCCGCCTGCGAGCAGGCTGGAGAAAACTTTGCCAAAATGATGCCTGCCACCGTTCCACGGCGACTCGGTGGCCACTTTCGGCGTGCGGCCAAACTCGCCCGTACACCACACGACGGTGCTTTCGAGCAGCCCATGCTCGGAAAGGTCAGCCAGCAGCGCGGCGAGACCTTGATCGAGTTCCGGGAGCTTGCGGTTCATGATCTGGAAGTGCTGCTTGTGCGTGTCCCAGCCCTTGTAGTTGATTGTGATGAACGGCACGCCCTTTTCGACCAGACGTCGAGCCATGAGGCAGGACTGGCCAAACGTATTGCGACCATAGCGATCGCGCATCTCCTCCTTCTCTTGGCTGAGATCGAAGAGCTTGCCGGCGTCACCCAGAATGAGTTCATAGGCCTGCTGTTCGGAATCGACGACGGTTTTCAGTGTCGCATTGCCAGGCAACACGCCACCGAGAGTGTTGAGACTACCGAGGAGTTTGCGCCGTTCTTTTTGATGCTCCTCCGTGATGCCGGGCGTGACGATTCCTTCGACAGCGAAGGGCTGACGCGCCGGATCGCCACCCGTGGCGAAAGGTTTGTAGCGCGGCCCAAGGAATCCAGCCTCGGAGAAGCGGCCCTGCGGCTCTGTGAGCACGACGTAGGGCGGAATGAGTCCCTTGTAACCCGCATCGTAACCTTTGAAATACGACACGACCGCACCGAGGCCGGGGAACACATCACGCTCCGATGAACGACCGGTCTGCACGAGATAGGCGGCGGTTTCGTGTCCGTTGTTCCCATGCGTCATGCTGCGGATGAGCGAGTACTTGTCCGCGTTCTTCGCGAGCTGTGGCAGCAACTGGCCGATGCGCATGCCGCTGACGTTTGTTTCGAGCGTTTGATCCAGCGCACCGGTGTAGTCGCGCCCCGCCTCCGGCTTCGGGTCAAAGGTGTCGATGTGGCAGGGGCCGCCCCACAGCCAGATTTGAATGACCGACTTCGCCTTGCCCTCCTTGGCGATGGCGGCAGCACGCGGAGCTGCGTTAATGCTGAAGGGCTCCATCAGCATAAGCCCGGCGGAGCCATAGACGCAGCGGCGCAGCGCCTCACGGCGGGAGAAAGGGACGCCGCCCATGTTTTGGGCAAGCCGCACGACATCGCGTGCCATGTCATTGGGGGGCAGGAAGGAGTTCATGGGATGAGTTGGGTTGAGGTTCAGTGATTGAAATAGAATTCGGGCTGATTGATCAGCGCCCACACGATGTCGGCGGCCAGTTCCCGCCCGCTGGAGTAGCTGGAGGTCATGTGCGCCTTCAGCGCCGCGATCTCATCCGCCGTGGGGGCACGCGAGAGCAGCGTGAAATAAATCTTGTCCGCCAGCTTGTTCAGATCGTGGTCTCCGGCATCCGCATCTGCCACCAGCGGGCATGACTTTATTTTGCCGAGCACATGGCTGGAGTTCAGCAGATGCAGACGCTGTGCGGGGCTGGTGCTCAGATTACGCTCTGACTCAAAGCCGGTGTCGCGAGGCGGGCGGCCAAACAGCTCCAAAAACGTGCTCGTGATGCTGCCGTCCGCGAGAGCGATGCCGCGTACGTTCTCCGGTATGAACGTAAACGGCTCGGGGATCGGGCTGCTGTAGGTTTCCTTCGTCGCGGTGATCTGATTCAGCGCATCAACAAGCACCTCCGCCTCCAGCCGCCGCATGGGGTAATGTGCAAACTGCGCTGCAGCCTCCGGCGTATCCTGCGCGGGAATCGAGGAAAGCTGGAAGGTTTGCGAATTGAGAATGACGCGGAAGAGATGCCGCATGTCGCACTTCGAGGCTGCAAACTCTTTTTCCAAAAAGGCCAGAAGCGCGGGATTCGACGGCGGATTGTCCACGCGGAAGTCATCCGGCTCATGCACGATGCCACGTCCCATCAACCACGACCAGATGCGGTTCGCCATGCTCCGGCTGAACCAAGGGTTGGACGGTTGCAGCAGCCACTCGCAAAAAACTAATCGCGGATCGTCCAGTCCCGTCTTGATGCCTGCTGGCGTTCCATCCGGGAAAATGGCGTTCTTCGTGATGCCTTCTTTGTCCGCTGTAGGGTCGAAATAGACGATCTCCTCCTTCCATTCCGCCGTCGATTTGTAGGCCACTTGTGCAAAGAAGCCTGCCATCGCGTCCAGCTTCTTTTTCGGCCATTTGTCGGCACGCTCACCCATGAAGGTCAGCGCCACCGTCGCCGCAGCACCCTGCGGGCTGCGATCCTGCATGGCGCGGTAAAAATTCACCTCGCCCTCGCGGAAGTTGCTGCCATTTGCGAGCAATAGTTGCCGCGTGAAAATGTGCAGAGGCTTGTTTTCACGCACGCTCGTGTGAATCCAGCGATGGTAGGCCTGCACCGCATTTGGCCAAAGCTTGATGGGAAACTCCGCTTTCACGCGCAGCACATCACCCCACTTCATCGCCCAGAAATCCGTGAATTCGGGCCGCTGGATGAGGATCTCGATGAGTTTCGCACGTTTATCAGACTCCTTCGTGGTTTCAAAGCCCCGCGTCTCTGCCTCCGTTGGCAGCGTGCCGATCACAGCCAGAAATGCACGCCTCACAAACACGGCATCTGAGCAAAGATTCGCGCGTTTGATGCCCAGTTCGTCTTGGCGACTGAAGACCAGCTCGTCCACGCGTTCGTGAGGCTTGAGACTCGCGCCGGATTGCGGCACGGGTGGCCCTACTTCATAAACGCCACGCTCATCAGCCGACAGTGTACTGACCGTCAGTGCCCACAGGAGTATGATGGTTTTCATAGCACGTCATCAGGTCAGAGGGTTGGGCTGGCGGATGGAGGAGAAGGCTACTCCCTCAATTTCGACGAGCAGATCTGGGCGGCACACATCCGCCACCGCATAAATGGTTGGCAGACGCCCCAAGCGGCGCTCGCAGACCTGGCGTACTTTATCAAAGTCCTCAGGATGCTTCACATAGACGTGTATTTTGGCCAGGTCTGCCAGCGTAGCTCCCGCGTCTGCCCATCCGTGACGGGCGAAGTTTTCAGGCGCAATGAGCTTCTCGATGTTGGTGAGTGTCTGCTCCGTCTGCTTCATCGCATCCCCTTTATGAACCGTCTCAGCGTTCACAATGCTGGCCGTTCCGGAGACCCACGTCGTCACATGATTGCCGACACGCACGGCCATCGCTCGGGCAAATTTTGGACTCTTCACTGAGTACTCTTTTGGGTAATCAAAAGCGGAGGTTTGCAGCGGATTCTCAAGTCCTAGTAAAGAGACGTCGTCACGTTTGCTTTGTAGCGCCATGCATGCGGTGATGAGGCCATGGCAGCGCGTGCCGATGCCCGTGCTGGCCGGATAGATGGCATGACCGTTGTGTGGCGAGGGCAAGGGTCGCTTGTCGAACGGCATGTTCGCGAAGAAATCCGTTCGGGCACGGTTAAGTTCACGGTAGCGCTCCACCCCATGCGCCTCCTCCGTGATGCTACCCTGATAGAGCCACACGCGCACCACATCCTCAAATGATGCCCCGCCTTCCACCAGGGCGCGCTGCATGCTCTCAAACACCTCCAGGGACTGCTCATAGGCCGTGCGACCCTCGCGGTGCAGAGAGCCACCCGAGGCGTAAATCCAGCGCAGGCCGTCGTAATTCACTGTCACCAGATGCTCACTGTGATAGGCTACCTGCGCATGACGTGTACCCACCGCCCACGCTTCGATGGCGATGCCACGCCCCTCACAGGGAGGCTGCACGACAAAGAGTGTCAAAGGCATCTTGTCGCCATAGCATGCAGCAAAGAGCAACTCCGCCATTGATACATCGTCTCGATCACGAAGGAACACCGTCTGCATCGTCACCTCCATTGGTTCGTTTTGCTGCCGCAGGATGGCGCGGATCGTCGCCAGCGCCTCCCAGGCTTCATCTTTGAATTCACCGCCACACTGAGGTGTCACCATGATGGCCAGTCGCTTTACTTCACCGACCTGGATCACGGTGTGGTGCTGGACCCCCATCAGACACGGCGGCATGTCCGGTGTGGTGGACACATCCGTGCCAGGGTGGCGATGCTGACAACTTTGCACCGAGCACTTCGCATCCAGCAGTCTCCGGTCAGGCGCAAGGTGGTAGCAGATCGGGGGTTCCGTGGTGGCGATTACTTTGGCAGACATGATGACAACCTCTTGGATGATTGGAAGAACTCTCAGGAGTGCCGTTATGAAGATTCACTGGCGGCATTATTGGTTCGCCTTTATCAACGGCCAACCCCCCACGCATATATTGGCAAGCACTGAGCCTCCATTGGTGCGACGTAAGGAAACAAGACTCGCACACCGTTGAGCAAAATACGAGATGATTACGGAAGTTAAGTTCTGTAATGTAACGCCCCTTCCAACTGAAGCCATATTCAACCATGAAACTCATCCTTTCTTCCATCGCCACGATCACCGTCGTCATGTCACTGCTCGTGAATGCCGCCCTTGCTGCTAATCCAGCAGCGGTCGCAACTGAAGCTGCCACCAACACTGTCTGTCCCGTCACCGGCAAGCCCATCGATCCTGCCATCACGGCGGAGTATGAGGGTAGAAAGTGGTCCTTTGCCAAGGAAGCCTGCAAAACTAAATGGCTGAAGGCCCGCGAAGACAGCCTGTATCAGAAGCTCGGCGGCAAACCTGCCATGGAAGCTGCGATCGATGCCTTCTATGTCAAAGTGCTGGCCGATGACCGTGTGAAGCACTTCTTTGACGACGTAAGCATGGACAAGCAGCGCCGGAAGCAGAAGGAATTCCTCTCGGCAGCTTTTGGTGGCCCTCTTCCCTGGACTGGAAAAGACATGCGCAAGGCACACGACGGCATGGGCCTCACCGAAGTTCACTTCAACGCCATCGCTGAAAACCTCGTGAATACGCTGAAGGATCTGAAAATCAGCAAGGAACTGATCGATCAAGTCGTTGCCGTGGCCCTCACCACCAAGGATGACGTGCTCGGCAGACCGAAGAAGGCAGAGTAAATTGAGTCATCGTCCAGCCATCGACGAGTCGGGCAGACCGAAGGCGTTCTCGATGAGATTCACCTTGGGCTCCTCGCCGTCGATGAGCAGGACTTCGGCGATGTCGAACCGGATGTTGATGCGTGGGTGACCGAGCAGGCGGAGCCAGTCCAGTGCGCCACGTTGGATGAGCAGTTGTTTGTCGTGCGTCACCGCATCCGCCGGACGCCCAAAAGCGGCGCTGGTGCGCGTCTTGACTTCCACAAAGGTCAGTGTCCGACCATGTCGCGCCACGATGTCCACCTCACCGCGATGGATGCCAATATAATTTCGGAAGAGCACCCGCCTGCCGTTTTGATGGAGATACTTGACCGCCAAATGCTCGCCGAGCAGACCGATCTCAGGGGGAGTCATTCGCACGCCGAACAGGTGTAGCGACAAACGTCGTTTCAAGGGAATGAAGCGCAGCAGCGCGCTGCGCAAACGCG
>JBILPY010000448.1:0-4114 GCA_044373575.1 Prosthecobacter sp.
GACGCTTTTATGAAAAAATACCTCGCCCTTGCGGTCCTCCCCATACTCGCCTCTTGCACGTCCACGCCTGCCTCGACCAAGCTGGCGGAATTCCCTGAGCGCCCATCTCTCGACGCCAGCCGAGATGGCGAAAGATATCTTAACAATGGACTCTCCTATCCAATGGGAGCTGTCGATCAGGCATCTACCTCTTCGATCGATGTGACCGAAGATTCTGCCGATCTTGTTACTGGAGTGGGCACACGTCAGGTTCGTGACGCTTCCAACATCGTTGTCCGCTCCACTCGTCGTGGAGCCAGAGTAGTCCGCAAGGAAGGGACAAGAATCGCTGAAACCGTTTATGATGCCGGTGATCAGGTCGCCGAACTTGGGCATGATGAGCTCATCGACAATTCCGGCTTTGTCATGAATGGCTACGAGCGTGTAACGCACACTGGTGGAACTTTGGTCTGCGGAGCCATGACCACCTACAGCAATGTTTGGGATAGCGCTACCCGTGGGCTTTTCGGCGGTCTGCTCCGTTGCACTGTTCGCGACACCAAGCCTTACATGGTTGGCAGCTTGAATGACAGCATCCGTGACAACACAATGCCTGGTTCTAGCTGGCGTAAATCTATGCCTGATCTGTCTGGCTACACTCCACAGCCAATGACATCAGGCAAGGGTGTTTACACCAGTTCCAAGTAACTTCTATTTAGCTCAATGTCTCTGCTTTGGGCGGCTCATCTGAGCCGCCCTCTTCTTTGGTGAGGTCTCGCTGCTTCAGGATGTGACGAGGCAGCTCAAATAGTGCGTGTCACGACGACCTGCTGCTGTCTCGTTTTCACCATGCTTCGAGCTGGCAGTATTCCTCCGTAGCTGGTGAGAGGATAAATGACGCTGTGACGGCCGAGAAGTGAGCCAGGATTGATGACGCTATTGCAGCCGATCTCGACGTGATCTCCGATGATGGCACCAAACTTCCGCAGGCCGGTGGAATGATCACTCTTCCCATCGTTGACGATTATTTCACGGCGATCCAAGCGGACATTTGAGAGGATGACGCCTGCACCGAGATGGGCTTTGAAGCCAAGAATGGAGTCGCCCACATAATTGAAGTGCGGCACCTCGGCTTGATCGAAAACAATGCAGTTCTTAAATTCACAGGAGTTGCCCAGGACACACCCATCTCCAATGATGACGTTTTCACGGATATAACATCCGGCCCGGATCTGACAGTTCCTGCCAATCCAAGCGGGACCTTTGATCACCGCTCCCGGGTCGATGGTCGTGCCTTCATCGATAAAGACGTCTTCAGAAATGAAGGCTCCCTGAGGGATTGCGGCACGGATTTCACGTTGCAGCCTGAATCCTAGATAAGATTCGATGCGTGTCAGGGCAGTCCACACCGGTTCGTCTGGCGGGAAAAGGATGCCATGCTGCGTATGGCTGAGGTCGAGGTAATCGGCAGGGGCAAACATGAACTCAGACGGTCAGGACTTCTTTCTCTTTGCTGGCCATGTGCTGCTCGATCTCGGCAATCTTCTTGTCCGTGAGCGTCTGAACTTCTTTATCGAGGCGGTGCTGGTCATCTTCCGTGATGTCCCCGTCTTTCTGCCCTTTCTTGATCTCTTCTAAAGCTTGGCGGCGAGCGGAACGGACCCGCACTTTGGCCTCTTCACCCATTTGTTTGATGAGTTTTACCATCTGCTCACGGCGCTCGGTCGAGAGAGTTGGGATGGGAAGTCGGATGACTTTTCCTTCGATGGAGCCGTTCAGTCCGAGGCGTGATTCACGGATGGCGCGTTCGATGTCCACCAGGGTGGCGGAATCAAAGGGTTCAATGCGGATGAGGCGTGCATCGGGCGTCGTGATCATCGCCAGTTGCTTCAGCTTCATGTGGGAACCGTAGCTGTGGACATGAACATCCAGTCCTTCGACAAGGGCAGGTGAGGCCTTGCCGGTGCGCACGGCGGCAAATTCATGCACGGCATACTCGACGGCCTTGGTCATCGAGTCGTCGCATTCCAGCATCGTCATTTCAGGGTCCATAATTCTCGGGAAAGGTGTGTCAGGTGAGTGTTAGAACCCATCTTTGCCCAGCCCTGCGGCGGATGTCCACCCCGGAGTTTTGCAGATATGACCGAGCTTCGGGTCACTCGCGTTTAGACATTCATCACTACACACCCGGTTAGCTTCCCTCTGTATCCGTATTTTGCCCTTGATGATCACTCATACTCCTTCACGGCGCACTTTCCTCGGCGGTATCCTTTCCAGCATGACGGCTACCGCCTTTGCCCAGCAAAATCCGGCGTCTGCTGAGCCGATCTTCGATATCCACCAGCACACGCATTACCATGATCGCAGTGATGAGCACATGATCACACACCAAGAGGCGATGGGGATTACGAAGTCCATCCTCCTGCCGGCAGGCACTCCCGTGGATCGACCATCTACGCATAAAGGGAAGTCGAATGGTCTCGCGGCGCGCTGTGGAGGTACGGAGACCTGCATGAAGATCTCGAAAGCGAATCCCCAGGCATATCTGTGGGGCGTCAATGAGGTGACAGATCTGGACACGGCACCGGCGGAGATTGAAAAGTGGCTGAAGCTGGGCGCGTGCATCATCGGCGAGCAGAAATTCGGTGTGGAGTGCGACTCTGCCCACAGCCAGGAACTCTATGAACTGGCGGCGGCCTACCAGGTGCCGATCCTCCTGCACTTCCAGCACCTGACCTACAATCTGGGTTACGATCGCTTTCATACGATGCTGGCGAAGCATCCCAAGACCATCTTCATCGGCCATGCACAGACCTTCTGGGGAAACATCGACAAGGCGCACGAGCAGAAAGTGATGTATCCGAAAACGAAGATCACCCCAGGAGGGATGACAGATCGTTATCTGGCCGACTATCCGAACATGTATGCCGATATGTCCGCTGGCTCCGGCCTGCTGGCACTCACACGGGATGAAGAGCACACCACCGCCTTCTTCGATCGCCATCAGGACAAAATCCTCTACGGCAGTGACTGTGCGGATCACTTTGGCCGCGGGCCTGGATGTCAGGGGGCACAGACCATCGCTGCCATCAGGAAGCTTTCTCCAAACAAAGCCGTGGAGCGAAAAATCCTGTGGGAGAACTCACAGAAGGTTTTTCGCCTCTGATCTACTTTGCAGTTCCATCTTTCAGCGCTGCTTCGACGAAGCTGTGAAACTCGCGGAAGCTCCAGGCGGATTTCGTGAGCCCCCAGGCCATGTTTTTGGCAGGAGCAGTCTCGATCTCAGCCGTGATGAAGTCTTCCACGTGCCGACGACTCTGAACGAGGATCTCGCCACCGGGTTCCATGATGTAGCTGTCACCATAGCCGATACCCTTGTTTCGCGTGATGCCACTCTTGGCGTGGTCGAGCACGACGTTGTTGCCACGCACAAAATACACGCCGTTCTCATTGGCACGCGCGGCATGGTCCGCACGCACTTTCATGAAGTGGGATAGCAGGCCCGCATCACTGATGTAATTGAAGTGCGGGGCGAAGATCACGCTGGCCCCTTTCAAGGCAAGGATGCGCGCAGGTTCGATGTATCCGCCATCTGAGCAGATGAGCACGCCAAACTTCAGCCCCCGATGCTCCCACAATGGGAACTCGCGCCCCTGCTTGTGAAACTTTTGGTAGGCCGTGCATTTGCTGAAGGTGCCGAGCAGATGCCCGCGATGCGCCACGACGACGGTATTGTAGAGATCCTCTCCGCGCATTTCATTGTAGCCGACGATGGCCAGGGCCTCGTGTCTGCTGGTCACGTCCAGCACACGCATCATGGAGTCCGAGTCATTGGCAAAAGCGCCTGACCTCGCACTCTCCTCCGTATCGGGATAGCCTGTGAGGAAACATTCAGGAAAGCTGACGATGGCAGCACCAGTAGCATCGGCACGCTGGAGGCCTTCTTCAAAGCGCTTCAAATTATGGCCGAAGTCTCCGCACCAGGACTCGAACTGACAGTGGGCGATTTTCATGGGCTGAGTTTGCCTCAATTCGTGTCTTGGATACAAGGCCGAAGATGCCTTGGAGCCATCGGTTCAGGCCAGAATACCCTTCGCCACCTCGCCGCTGACATTCGTCAGCCGAAAATTTCGGC
>JBILPY010000449.1:0-4112 GCA_044373575.1 Prosthecobacter sp.
CAAAGATCGCTTCAGCACGGGTGCTTTCCTCCATTATGGCCAGGGCAAATGGTATCCCGGCGAGCCGCTGCCACGCTGGTCCTATGGCTGCCATTGGCGCAAGGACGGACAGCCCCTCTGGGAGCATCCGCATCTCTTCGCCGACATGAAGACGGACTACGGCGTGACGGAAGTTCACTCCGCGCGCTTCATTCACGCCCTCTCTGAGCGACTCGGCTGCGGAGGTAAGTGGATCATGCCCGCTTATGAAGACGCCTTTTATCATATCTGGCGCGAGCGGAAGCTGCCGGTGAATGTCGATCCGTTGAAGTCGAACCTCAAAGAAAAGGAAGAGCGCGAGCGTCTGGCCAAAATATTCGAGCAGGGACTCGATAAGATCATCGGCCATGTGCTGCCACTGAAGTCAGTGCCCAATGGCTGGGACACCGGACCTTGGTTCCTGCGCACGGAGCACTGTTATTTGTTGCCCGGAGACTCTCCCATCGGTCTGCGTCTGCCACTCGATTCGCAGCCCTGGGTGAAGACCACCGACTACCCTTACCTGCACGAGCAGGACCCGATGCAGGACCGCGATCCACTGCCATCACGGCAGCAGTTCGTGCGCGGCATCGCCGGTATCCCGCCTTCGTTTTGGAAAAAGATCGCTCAGCGCCGTGGTCCGCTTGGCCTGGAGGAATTGATCGGCGAGGAAGTGCCCAAAGATCTGATCGATCCCGCACAACAGCCGCCAGCGCTGGGTCAGTCTGCCGACAAGATCGTGCGCACGGCGCTGTGTGTGCAGCCGCGTGATGGGAAGCTCTTTATCTTCATGCCGCCCACGCAGACGCTGGAGGAGTATCTGAGCTGCCTTGGTGCCGTGGAAGATGTCGCGCTCGCGCTGGATCAGCCCATCGTGATCGAGGGCTACGCGCCGCCCTATGACCCACGTGTCCACACACTGAAGGTTACGCCTGACCCAGGTGTCATCGAAGTGAATGTGCAGCCCGCGAAGAGCTGGGACGAGATGGTGAACATCACCGAGACACTCTACGAAGAAGCGCGGCTCACGCGCCTCGGCACGGAGAAGTTCATGGTCGATGGCCGCCACACCGGCACCGGCGGGGGCAATCACATCGTCATCGGTGCGGAGACGCCGAAGGACAGCCCTTTCCTGCGCCGCCCGGACCTGCTGCGCAGCCTCGTCAGCTACTGGCAGAACCATCCCGCGCTCTCCTTCCTCTTCAGCGGTCTCTTCATCGGCCCTACGAGCCAGAGCCCGCGTATCGACGAAGCGCGCAACGACTCCCTCTACGAACTCGAAGTCGCCTTCAAAGCCGCTTCGGAAAGTGGTCATGTGCCGCCCTGGCTGGTGGATCGCCTTTATCGAAATCTGCTCATCGACTCCACGGGCAATACCCACCGCTCCGAATTCTGCATCGATAAACTTTACTCGCCCGACAGCTCCACCGGACGTCTCGGGCTCGTCGAAATGCGCGCCTTTGAAATGCCGCCTCATGCGCACATGAGCCTCGCTCAGGCGCTGATGCTGCGCACCCTCATCGCCCGTTTTTGGAAGCAGCCGTATGAGGCACCGCTCGTCCGCTGGGGCACTGACATCCACGACCGCTGGATGCTCCCGCACTTCGTGTGGAGCGATCTCGAAGACGTGTGCTATGACACAAAGCTCGCCGGGTATGAACTGAAGTCCGAATGGTTCGCGCCGCATCATGAGTTCCGTTTCCCGATCAGCGGCGACTGGACCGGGCGCAATGTCCACGTCGAGATCCGTCAGGCCCTGGAGCCCTGGCACGTGCTCGGTGAGGAGGGCAGTGCCGGAGGTGCCGTGCGCTACGTCGATTCATCCTTGGAGCGAATCCAGATCAAGGCTCAAGGCCTCGTCGAAGGTCGCTACGCCATCACCTGCAATGGCAAAACCGTCCCGCTCCACCCCACCGGAACAAATGGCGAATACGTCGCCGGTGTCCGCTACCGCGCTTGGCAGCCCGAGAGTTGCCTCCATCCTACCATCGGTGTCCACTCGCCGCTCACCATTGATCTCGTGGACCTCTGGAATCAGCGCTCCCTCGGCGGCTGCACCTATCACGTCGTGCATCCCGGTGGCCGCAGCTATGACACCTTCCCAGTGAACTCCTATGAAGCCGAAAGCCGCCGTCTCGCCCGCTTCTTCCGCCACGGCCACACTCCGGGCAAAATGAATGTGGCTCCCGCCGTGCCAAATCCC
The DNA here is from genome assembly GCA_044373575.1 of Prosthecobacter sp. GTDB lineage: Bacteria > Verrucomicrobiota > Verrucomicrobiia > Verrucomicrobiales > Verrucomicrobiaceae > Prosthecobacter. The sequence goes on from JBILPY010000449.1 coordinate 2,222, forward strand.
GAGTTCCCCTTCACGCTCGACCTGCGCCTCGGTTAAAACTCGTCACTCTGACTCCAGTCGATATCCGATCCCCGGTTCGTTCACGATGCGGGGACCGGAGTCGCCGAGCTTTTTGCGCAGGTGATTGATGTGGACTCGCAGGCCCTCGCTTTGATCACTCTGCTGCCCAGCCCAGACCTGTTTGACGATCTGATTTTGGGTGACGATGCGGCCAGCGTGTTCAGCGAGCACTTTTAATAACGCAAACTCGGTGGGCGTGAGTTTGACCGACGCGCCATCAAGCGTGGCTTCGTGATGCAGGAGGTCGAGCTTCAAGGCTCCAGCGATAATTTCAGGGTTCTGACGGGTGAAACGACGGCGCTGGATGACATCCAGACGCGCGAGCAACTCAGCGGTGCCGAAGGGCTTCGTGACGTAGTCATCGGCACCGAGTTCGAGGGCTTCGACCTTCACGGTTTCCTGATGGCGCACGCTGAGGATGAGCACGGGCACGTCGCTCCATTCGCGCAAACGCTTGAGCACTTCGATGCCGCCGAGGCCGGGTAGACCGAGATCGAGCAGGACGACGTCGGGCCGATGAAAGGCAGCTTCTTGGAGTCCGAGCTGGCCATCGGCGGCTTCGCAGACCTCGTAGCCGCGTGATTCCAGCACCATGCGCAGCAGGCGGCGCATTTGCTGTTCGTCGTCGATGATCAGGGCTTTGCTCATGGCTCAGGCTTGGCGTGTTTTTACCGGCAGGCAAAGCACGAACTCAGCGCCGCCTTCGGGGTGGTTGTGTGCTTCGATGTCACCTTTCATGGCCCGCATCAAGCCGCGCGAGATGGCGAGACCGAGGCCGGTGCCACCTGCGGGTGAGTCGGGGGCTCGATAAAATTTATCGAACAAATGATCCTCGATGCCGAGCGCCAAACCGGGGCCGTGATCGCGCACGCGGAGTTCGAGTGTGCCGTTGGTCAGAGCCGCGTTGATTTCGATCTCCTTGCCAGCGGGGGCGTAGAGCGTGGCGTTGTGCAGCACGTTGCCGAGTGCCTGGGCGAGCAGGCGGCTGTCGAGCATGAGCAAAGGCAGATCGTCCTTGCCGGTGACGCGCAGAGGATGTGTGGCGAGCTCTCGCTGGAGCGGCGCGGTGGCGGTGTGGAGCACGTCGCCGATCTCGCACCATTCGAGGTGCGGTTTGAGAGCCTCGGACTCGACACGCGTCATCTCCAGGAAGTTCTCCACGATGCGCTGGAGGCGGCGGTTGGCCGTCTCGATCTCGGCAGCAAATGGGTTTCCCTTTCCAAGGCCATCCAATGCGGTGCGGATGATGGCGATGGGTGTTTTTAATTCGTGTGAGATGCTATCAAGCAGCGTGCGGTGCAGACGCTCGGATTCGGCGAGCAATTCAGCGCGGTGTTTGGCGGCGAGGAGTTGTTCACGCTCGCGATGATGTCGCTCCAGGGCCTCCTCACGAGCACGCAACCGCGTGATCAGATGCCCCATGCTGAGTGCCACGATGAAGAATAGCGCAAACATCACCACGTCCTGCGGCTTGTCGATATGCAGCGTGAACTGCGGCGGGATGAAAATGAAATTCCACACCAGCGCGCTCACAACGGCCATCGCCAAAACCGGTCCGCGATTCCAGCGCGTGCCAGCAAGCACGATGGCCATGAGGAAAATGAGCGCGTAGAATAGATGTCCCGTGTAGGGCAGTAGCACCCAGCAGGTGGAGGCCAGCACGAAGACAATCATCAGACCCCAACTGAACTGCCCCACCACCGCTTCTGAGACAGGCTGGCGGGGTTTGGCTGTCTCGGATTCCGTTTTCATGGTGAATTAGATTTCTACTTGCTGCCCTAGCTCAATCACTCGGCCAACAGGAATCTGAAAATAGGTGGCTGGCTGCTGG
>JBILPY010000450.1:0-4105 GCA_044373575.1 Prosthecobacter sp.
GAAGTTCTAAAATATAAATACTTTAGAGCCCCGTAATACATAATCGCGCCAGCCATATCAATCATAGAGTTGGGGATTTTTAAAGACCGGAACCCACGCGCAAGCTGTTCATTATAACACTTTAAGCCATGAAGCTCAGGACACCTGACCGACATCAGGTGTGCCTTTTCTCGACTCAGTAATTGAAGAGTTCAGAGACCTTCCACTCACGCTTTTCTTCGTTGCCTTGAAGGGATACTGCCTTGTTCAAGGCAGCAGTCACACGGCGCTGCATGTGTTTGGTGAGGCGGCGGCCTTTGCGCGCACGCTGGACAGCTTTGTGTGTCAGCGGCTCTTCACAGGCGGCGACGATGTCATGATTTCCGAGGCTGTGCTCGGCGAGAATGGTATCCAGCGGCTGAGGGCCGAGGTTGCGGTCAGTGTCTTCGTGGGGGGCTTCGTTCATTAAGGGTCCTGGAGGAGTTCTTCGAGTCGGCGGGCGACTTCTGCGTCTGTGGCAGACTTCAGGGCTTCCTGCAAGCTGCCTCGGGCCAGAGGGCCGAGTTCGCGCAGCGCGGTGGTGGCCGATTCGCGGGTCTTCCACTGCTCGTGGCCGAGATCCTGAATGAGCTGGCCAATGCGGCGCATGAGTGAGTTGTCGGTCACGGGGATCGGATTCACAAGACGCCTGAGCTGTCGTGCGGGGATGTCCCAGACAAAACCACGCCCTTCGACCTTGATGCGCTCATCTTCGAGCGCCCCCCTCACCACTCCCCCGCCCCAGAGATCGGCTTCAAACACTCGAGCTGGGCTGCTTTCATCCTCACTGACATCCCGCAGTTCTCGAATGCTCGCGGGCGTGAGGGCCAGAGGTCCGGCCTCGGTCGTCAAGGTAAGCGCCGCCTCAGTGATACGCGCGACGAGCCGCTGCCCGCCGGTGAGGTCGAGAAAGCTCGTCGCGGGCTCAGAATCCTCATCTGTCATCGTCAAGGCCAGCGGCGTGATAAGCCGACGCAGGTCCGCGAGATCCATGTCCTGCTCACCGAGAGTGAGCGTCTTGATTCGGCTTTTCCCAGCCTGTGGCAAAACTCGAACGCGTGTTCCATCACGCAGGTACAGCAGGCCACCGAGCCCCTCATCATCCGCTTTTTGTAAAGCGATGAGCTCGCTCCAGGGCACACTGATCCTTCCCCACGGAGCACTCGCCTGAAAATCGCCCTCGGGCTGAATGATGATCCTCTCCCCGTTCAGGAGTTCGATCAAAGGATGCGCCAGTGGCGGCACAGGCTCGGCGGACTTCGCCAGCACGAGTCGGTCCAGCTTCTCGACCGGAAGCTCCGCACCGCTCAGAAGCGTGAACCGCAGCCCGCCAGATTCCAGAGTGCCCAGCAGACGCTGCCCATCACGCAGCCAGAGCCAGGCCCGCGCATCGTCCGTAAAGATCGGTCCCGCGATGGCGGCGATATTCTCCAGTGCTGGAGTGACCTTGCCCCCTTCGCGTTGCAGGGCCAGACCGGTCATCGTGGTCTTGCCTTTCAAAAGCGAGTCTTTGCCGAGTGCGAGCTGATCAGAGGCACCAGGCGTGATGCCCCAGAACTCGTGGGGAAAAAACTCCGAGCCGCCAAAACCATCCGCCGCCGAGCCGAGGTTCGCCGCTGACTTGAGCACACTTTTAGGCAGACCTTTGACCAGACGAGCCAGCGCAAAAGGTGCGCAGGCCTTGCTGATCTCATCCTGGGTGGCTTTGGCACCAAGCTGAATCTGAGCGATGCCGTGAACCAAAGTCTGCGACTGCCCGGCGGGAATTGTGAGCGTTTGCAGCACTGAAATCTGATACTTGTTCTGCACGCGCAGACGCAGCGGCAGGCCCGACTTAGGCGCGCGGATGCTCAGAAAAAGTGCGGGTGCGCTCCGATCTGACTCTCCCGGGAGCGCCAGGATACCGGACTCCTGCGCCTCAAGAGTGCCCGTGATCACACGTCCGAGATTGCTCGTGAGTTCACGCGCGGTGTTGTTCAGACCGTGGCGGATCTCGACGGAGAGCGTGACATCGCGGCTCGTTGTGTTGAAAAAATCCTCTACATACCGCAGGGCTCCCACGCTCTCCATCACGGTGATGCGCCGCGTGATGGCGATGCCATTGAGCGGCTGCTGCGCAGACATGGAGATCTCCTTGCCATCGGGAGTCGTCAGAGGCTGCTGCGAGTAAAACTGCTGGCTTCCCATCTGCAGCGTCATGCAGTTCCCGATCATGGAGGCACCGCCGCCATTGCGTTGAAGCGTGCCATTTTGCTCAATGTACCACTCGTGCCCTTTTGCGTCCGTGATGACGCCGGGCTGATATGGCAGCGAAGGCACCTGCTGCGCGCCAGCAGATGAAAGCAGGCATAGAATGGGGAGGAAAATCAGGAAAGTTCGGTTCATGATTTCGGAGCAGGTTCATTGGGGGCAGGCTTGATGCCTTGGATCAGAGGCCAGGGCAGACGCACTACCTCCGCACCGCGCTTCCAGAGCAGCGCGGCATCGTTCGGGCGCCCCATGTGTTTAACCCCTTGCTGCGTTGTGATTTCAAAAGTTGCTCCCAAGCCAGAAGCATCGGCCTCGGGCAGACGGCGCAACTCCACGACGTCAGTGGCCTTCAATGCCAACACACCCTCCTTTGTCTGCCAGGAAAGACTCGGCTGCTCCATCCCCCCCGCGATCACACTGCCGTCCTGGATTTGCACGGAGGCACCTGCAATTCTCAGAGGCTCGGATGTCTTCACTGCCAGCAGTGCCAGAAGGTCCGCCGGACTGCCCGCCCATGCCGCACACTCCTTCATCGGCAGCGCCGCACCTGCAAGCTCCAGCCATCCGCGCACACGGCTGCCATCGGTAAGCTGCACCTCATGCTCCAGAGCAGGTGCTGGCAGGGCGCGAATGCTGCGGATATCTGACCATACTAGCGCCATCTCGCCACCCAACCAACGGCAACGCAACGCCTGCTCCGGCAGCTTCATCACGGGCAGCACATGCCCCAGCGGCCCGTCCGCCGTCCACGCCACCGGCTTCCCCGAGAGCCTTCCGTCTTGATTGGCGCGACGCATCACGATCTGCCCCGGATGATCCGCCTTTAGCGTGATAGAGCCAAGAGCCTCACTCTCAAACCGCGCCGCCTTCCACGACAGCAGCCCACGCAGCACCGAGCCATCGCGCAAAAAAAACCGCACAGCCCGTGTCCCCGGCCCTGATTGAATCGCAGCGATGTCTGCCACCACGAGATCACGACCATCAAGACTCAGCGCATCAGCTTTAAACTCGCCCTCGATCATCGCCCCGCCATCGAGCAGGAGATGATCCGTCTTCATCGATCTCTCCATTTTCAGTTCAGCACAAAACTGTTCGAGAAAAGGCAGCAGCACAGCCTCTGCCAGACACCTCTGGCAGGCACAGCCAAAGGTCAGGCTGAGAATGAAAATCTGAATCTTCCCTGTGATATGCATCCTCAAAACCATGACGGAGTGCTGCAATCCTGGCAAGCCGACATCCATCTTGTGTTAAGGTTTTGTTTAGCGTGGCATCAACCTATGGATCGCTCTTCTGCTGGGCCGGATCTTTTTTGTTAAGGCCGGGTAAAGTGAGTGGGCAGATGAATCCAGGGCGCTCACACTGTTATCGCACTCAACCCTCCCGCATCACCGTGAAGATCCTCCCACTCTCCCACCTCTGCTCTCTGAGCCTGCTGATGTTCGTCTCTGATGCCGCCGCTCAGACGGGCGTGCTCGATCTGACCACGCTGGCAAACTACGCCGCCCAGACCGTGCCCGGCTACATTATCAAGAACAACACCCCCGGCGGTGCCAACGCCAATCCCATCACCAATGCCGGAGCGACTCTCGGGCGCGTCTTGTTTTATGACAAACGCCTGTCTCGCAATGACACCATCTCCTGCTCATCCTGCCATCGCCAGACATCTGGATTCAGTGACCCAACCACGGCCAGCACCGGAGTCGCGGGCACCACCGGGCGGCACTCCATGCGTCTGATCAACAGCCGCTTCGCTGCCGAGGGGCGCTTCTTCTGGGATGAGCGGGCGACTTCTCTGGAAAACCAGACCACGCGCCCCATCCAGGATCATGTGGAGATG
>JBILPY010000451.1:0-4098 GCA_044373575.1 Prosthecobacter sp.
ATCTTTTCATGCGGCACCCGCTGACGATCCTGCTGGGCTACCTGACGATCTTCCTGCACGGCATGTGCCTGCGGCCGTTTGTGTCGAAGCCGCGCGAGCATTGGGACTGCCTGATCGCTGTGGTGGTTCATTTCGGCATCGCGGCCTGGCTTCTCTTGACCTTTGGCTGGCAGACTTGGCTGATGACTCAGGTGATCCCGCATTTCATCGCGAGCGCCATCGGTTCCTACCTATTCTATGCGCAGCATAATTTCCCAGACGTGTCCTTTTACGACAAGTCGGGCTGGACCTATGACCGTGCGGCGCTGGAGTCCTCCAGCTTCATGAAGATGGGTCCGCTGATGGCGTGGTTCTCCGCGAACATCGGCTATCACCACATTCATCATCTGAATGCGCGCATCCCGTTCTATCGCCTGCCGGAGGTGCTGGCGGCCATCCCTGAACTTCGGAATCCGAAGATCACATCGCTGAGTCCGGTGGAAATCTACCGCTGCCTGCGGCTGAAGGTGTGGGATGTGAATCAGCAGAAGATGGTCGCGCTGGACGGCTCGGCGAAGTGAGTCTCTGGCGAGAGAACTTCTTGCCAAAAACCCCTGGCAGCGTCGTATGATGGATCCCCCGCCATTTTATGACTCTGCGTCTTCTTTTTTCCCTGCCGCTTCTGGGCTCCATCGCACTGGCCTCGCAGCCGAAATCCACGGCTGATCTGCCTGATCCGAACCCGGAGGTACAGAAGGCTGGCTTTGTGGTGCCGGAGGGGATCGAGATCTCGCTCTGGGCGCAGGAGCCGATGATCGCGAAGCCGGTGCAGATGAACTGGGACGCGCAGGGCAGGCTCTGGGTGGTGAGCAGCACGACGTATCCGCAGATTAAGCCAGGCGATGGCACGAAGGATCAGGTCATCGTGCTGGAAGACACGGACAAAGACGGCAAGGCGGACAAATCGACGGTGTTTGCCGAGAACCTGCACATCCCCACGGCGGTGATCCCTGCGGATGGCGGGGCGTATGTGGCGAACTCGACTGAGGTGCTTTTCCTCAAGGATACCAATGGCGATCTGAAAGCTGACGAGCGCACCATCGTGCTCAGCGGCTTCGGCACGGAGGACACGCATCACTTGCTGCACACGATGCGCCACACGCCGGAAGGGCTGCTGTCGTTTTTGCAGTCGATCTACATTCACAGCCATATCGAGACGCCGCATGGGGTGCGTCGCCTGATGGGCGGCGGTGTGTGGGAGTTTCGCCCGGAGACACGGCGGCTGGAGATCGTGAGCAAGGGGCTGGTCAATCCCTGGGGCTACGAATTTGACCGCTGGGGCCAGTCCTTTGCCACCGATGGTGCGGGCGGCGAGGGCCTGAACCCGATCTTCCTCGGCAGTGTTTACCTGACCTCGCCAGGAGCGAAGCGCATCCTTCACGGACTCAGCCCTGGCCAGCCAAAGCAGTGCGGACTGGAATACATCGACGATCCGCATTGGCCCGCGGACTGGCAGGGCACCTGGGTCACCAATGACTTCCGTGGCAACCGCACGAATCGCTTCCGCGTGACGCCGAATGGCAGTGGCTACCTCGCGAAGCAGGAGCCCGATGTGCTCGCCTCCAACCACCGCGCTTTTCGCCCCATCGACATCCGCACCGGCCCGGATGGTGCGCTTTACATCGCCGACTGGTACAACCCGATCATTCAGCACGGCGAAGTCGATTTCCGCGATCCCCGCCGTGACCAGGTGCATGGCCGCATCTGGCGTCTGACGGCGAAAGGCCGCCCGCTGAGCGAGATGCCGAAGATCGTCGGCACACCGGTGCCCGAGTTGCTAGAGATGTTGAAGGCCGACCGCAAATGGACGCGTCATTTTGCCAAACAAGAACTGCGCGCCCGCGGTGCCGATCAGGTGCTGCCCGCACTGAAAACCTGGGTCGAAGGTCTCGACAAGGCGGACAAGAACTACTGGCACCACATGCTCGAAGCGGCGTGGGTTCGCGAGTGCGTGAACAAGTTCTCCGCGAAGCTCTGGCGTGAACTCGCTGCGAGCCCTGAAGCCCCGGCGCGTGCAGCGGCGTATCGGCTGCTGACACATCGCTGGCGTGAGCTGCCGGACGCGATGGACGTGCTCGCAAAGGGCATCACCGATGAGAACGCGCAGGTGCGCCTCTGGGCCCTGGGCGTGCTTTCTGAAGTGCGTCAGCCGAAGTCCTTTGAGGTGGCGCTGCGTGCGCTCGACAAGCCGATGGATGAGTCGCTCGACTTCCTGCTTGAGCTGATCGCTCGCGAACAGACAGACGTGTGGCTGCCCTTGGTTTTGAAAGGCGATTTGAAGCTGAACGATAATCCGAAGCATCTCGTCTATGCGATGAAAGCCACAGGCCGCAGTGAAGCGCTGAAGCCGCTGCTGGCTTCCTTTAAAGCAGGCAAGCTCGCCGCTGATGACGCCGCTGCCGTGCTCGCCATGGCGGGTGATGCGGCTGATGCCGCGCAGGTGCTGGAAATTTGCCAGTTGGTGAATGATCCGGCCATGAGCGCGCAGGTCGTGGGCTTGATGGATGCACTGGTGAAGGCGGGCATGACTCGCGGTGTGAAGCCGGAAGGTGCGCAGGCACTCGTGCAGGCATGGCTGGCGAGTCCGAAGGCGGAGATAGTGCATCGCGCCACGCTTTTGGCTGGCGCTTGGAAGATCGAACCTGCTCGTGCGACGCTGGAAACGATCCTGATGGCAGCCGACACGCAGGCAGCGATCCGCGATGGCGCGGTGCAGGGCTTGGCGAAGCTCGGCGGGGTTAAGTCGCGCGACTTCTTCGACAAGGTCTTCCGTGAAAAGGCTGAGCTGCGAGGCCTCGCGGTACAGGGCTTGACCGACACGGGACCGCAGATGGCAGCGATGCGCGCGGTGGAGTTCCTCGCCACGGCGAAGACCACGGCTGAGGCGGCGCCGATCCTCACGGCCTTCTTGAAAAATAAGCAACTGCCTGCTGTGCTGGCGAAGGAACTTGGCGGCAAGAAGATCCCTGATTTCATCGCCGTGGAAGGCATCCGCATGGTGTCCACACGCGGCATCAAAGGACCTCTCGAAGACGCACTGCGCGCCGCTGGTGGTGTGAAGCAGATGAACCAAACTCTCACGTCAGAACAGATGACAGCAATGGTCGAGAAGGTGAAGGCGCAGGGTGATCCAGCGCGCGGTGAGTCCGTGTATCGCCGCCAGATGCTGCTTTGCCAGAGCTGCCATGCCATCGGCGATGCGGGTGGTGTTCTTGGGCCTAACCTCGTCAGCATCGGCGGCAGTGCGCCGGTGGATTACCTCATCGAGAGTCTGCTGGAGCCCTCGAAGAAAATTAAAGAGGGCTACCACATGATCATCATCACCACGAAGGACGGCAAAGTCTTCGCTGGCGGACTCGTGCAGGATGGCGGCGACGAGGTCATCATCCGCGACCCCGCGAACCAACTGCAAAAAGTGTCGAAAGCCCAGATCGCGAACCGCCAGATGAGCCCCGCGAGCATGATGCCTGCCGGTTTGACCGCGAGCCTGCGGGAGGACGAGTTCGTCGATCTCGTGCGTTTCCTGTCCGAACTGGGCAGGGAAGGGGACTACAAGATCAAGCCGAACCGCTTCATTCGCACCTGGAAGGTCATGGGCACGATGGATCAGGCCACGGTCGATCACGTCCGCCACGTCGGCCTCCATGCCTTGCATGAGAAGGACGGCAAATATCCCTGGGAACTGCGGCTTTCCCAAGTCAGCGGCGACCTGCCTCTGAGCGAGGTCTTGCAGGCGAAGATGTATCCTTGGTTCCCGAAGATCGCCCAGTTCAGCCTCAAGATGGAAGCTGCTGGCAAGGTGAAGCTCGGCCTGAGTGCCGTGAAGGCCGTGAATGTCGTCGTTGGTGACAAATCCCTGCCCGAAGTGACGCCCGAACTGACTTTGGATCTACCCGCTGGGATCACGCCAATCAGCATCGTGGTCGCACGTGAAGCTGCGGACATGAGCCAGCTCCGCGTGGAGATCTTGGATGGGGCCGCGCAGGCGGTGACACAGTGACCAGGGAGCATCCAGCAAGTTGCAGACTGGACGTCATTCCTGATTCTCTCGTTACTTCA
>JBILPY010000452.1:0-4091 GCA_044373575.1 Prosthecobacter sp.
CCGCTTTAGCAAACTCCACCGCCGCCTGACGCTCCGCGCTGCTGGTGATCACACTCACCTGATTCACCCCGTCCTGCTTGATCGCCGAGGTCACCTGGCGCAGGCGGTTCACCACCTTGCTCTCGATCTGCTTGATCATCATCGTGTCACGGAAGTGGACCTTGCGGATGTACACACTGCCCAGCTTGTAACCCCACTCATGGGACTTCGGCGTCACCTCATTGCGCACGGTGTCACTCATAACGTGGCGGTTCACCAGCATCTTCGCCAGCGGCATGTTGCTCAGGCAGCGCACCGTCGAATTGCTCACGTTGGCAGAGAGCGAGCCGCGTGGGTCCGTGTTTTTGAAAAGGAACGACACCGGATCACTGACGAACATCTCATACCAGATGCCGATGCCCATGGGAGCGCCCTCCTCCGAGTTCACGGGCTGGCTGCGCAGATAAATCTGGTCCAAACGCATGTCCACCTCATGGCAGGTGCCCAGCCAGTTCACCAGGAAAGAACGCCAGCCGAGCTTGAAGGGCAGGATGTGCAGGCCGGGCTCATCGAGCGTGCCGATGACCTTGCCGAACAGGACATACACCTGATAGCGACGCTCCTGCACGATGGCATAGAAGCCCAGCAGACGCGCCAGCCATAGAACGAGCGGCACCGCGATGGTGCAGCCGATGAAGGTGGCGATGATGGCGGTGAGAAATTGCACAAAAGGTTCCATAATAGGTTCGACGTTGAAGATTAATGATGCTTGGTTTCCACAAAGACCTGGCTGGCCTTGTCAAACAACGAGAGCCGCACATTCCGCACGTAGGCCCGCAGCGCCTGACTGCCGCGGGATTTCAGATCCAGAAGCTGCGCCGCCAGCCGGCTCAGCGGCTCCACCTCCGCCTGCGCCTTCAGCGTCTCGATCTCCACCGCACGCTGCGACTGCACGATCTTCTGGTCCGCAGCGGCCTGCGCCAGACTGATGTCGGACGAGACTTGGTTATAGGCCGTGTTGATCGCGGCCAGTGCGGACTCCACCTCATGCGGTGGGTCGATGCCCGTGATCAGGGAGGCATCCAGCACGATGCCGTAGCGCGCCGAAGACGACATGCACTCGCGGTCCATGTGCTCATTCAGGTCACGCATGTTCTTGCGGATGTCATTGATGGAAATGCCGATGGCTGCCGCAGACTCAGGCTGCGTCGGATCAGCCGAGGCCGCGCGCGGCGCCTCGAAGTTGGCGATTCGTTCACGCAGCACGCTGACAAAGTAGCCCATCACATGCGCATACGCGTTCTTCACCCCGAAGACGAAAGCATACAGATTGCGGTCAGACACGCGGAAGCGGATCTGCCCATTGAGCCCCACATTGAGCTGATCCTTTGTCACCGCCTCCAGGATGCTGCCCGAGGCATTCGCCGTCGGCTCATCTGGGTCCCAGGCCATGTTCACCGTGCCCGTTGCGATGCTCACCTTGTATACCTTCTCCCAGGGCCATTTGAAATACGGCCCGCCGGGCTGGATCACGCGCACCTGCGGGTACGAGTAACGCTCCGCCTGCTCCGGCGTGAGCTGCTCGGAGACCGGGTCGTCCAGCGTCGTCAGATTCCCCACACGGATCGCGCGGCCAAAGCTCGTCTTCACCGCACGTTCATTTTGATTCACGGTGTACAACCCCGCCACCAAATAGCGGATGAGGAACCAGAGAACGAAACCGATCAAGCAACCAAGGGTGATGGACATAAGTGGGTAGAAGACAAGGCCGATTGTGCGGAGTCCCCTACCCTTTGCCAACTACAAAGCCGGGCAGATTATATAATCATGAACGATCAGCAGATTCAATGCACCACTGCCAAACGCGGTGCTATTTCCTCATGCTCGGAGGTGGTTCAGCCTTCTTCACCTTGGCATTGCGGCTGAAGATTCGGCTGAAGATGTTCTCCTTCCTTTTCTCTTCATCAGCGGCGAGTTGATCGGCAGCATCTGAACTGCGGGCGGCCTGAATGTTCACATCTTCTGGGAAACGCTCAGCGACATCGGCTCCGACCTTGGTTCGATAATCCTCTTTGGCGGAGCTGATCCTCAAATCACTCTCGTTCGTTACCACGGTGGGCTGGATGAAGATGATGAGTTCCTTACGCGAGGTGGTGTTGTTGGTGCGTTTGAAGAGATGTCCCAAAGCTGGAACACGGCTGAGGAAGGGAGTGCCGGAGGTGCTGTTGTCCTTGGTTTCAGAGATGAGACCACCAAGCACGATGGTGTTCTTGTCTCGCACGTTCACCGAGGTGACGATCTGCTCGGTGGCGATGATGGGCACCGTGTTGTTTGCGATGACGGTGGTGTCGATCACCGTATCGTTGATCTGCGCAATGGTAAGGTTGACCTCTCCGTCTTCATTGATGAGCGGCACGACTTCGAGCTTCAGCACCACGTCACGATACTCGATGGTAGTGGTGAAGGTGCCGAGGTTATTCCCATTCAGATTCTGCACCGTTTGTGCAGGCACGGGAATGAGCGTGCCTGAAGTGATGACAGCCTTCTTGTTGTTCAAAGCGAAGACCGAGGGGCGGGAGAGCACCTTGAAGCGATCCGTGGTTTCCAGAGCGGACACAAACACCTCCATGCCTGAACCGATGGCACCATAAAGATTGAGGCCACTAGCACCAGGAATGGCGTTGGCGAGATTCGTGCGGACATCTGGCACTCGGCCAAAAAGATCACGATTGGAGACAAAGTTTCCTGCAGTGAAATTTGGATTGGCTCCATTGTTACTAACCTTGCTCAGGTAATCGATCCCAAAGTCGAACCCATCATCAAGGGTCAATTGCCCGATTACGGTGGAGAGATAGACCTGTGATGGTCTGCGATCCAGTTTGTCCAGCAGGCCATTCACTTTCTCGATTTCACTCGTGCGTCCAACCACGAGGATGGAGTTCGCCATGGGATCAGCGACGACGCGGGTCTTGCCGACAAGCACCGAGATGGGCGCGTTGTCCTCAGAAGGTCCCTGAATCAAATCAGCCCGTGAACCGATGCTCGATGTGGACGCAGAACCGGTATCATCCGCGCTGCCGCCGCCGGAAGTGGAGAGAACCTGGCCACCGCGTGAACCCGTGGTCGTGCGGCCACCGAGTAGCTGGCTGCTGGTTGATGCGAAGCTCTGCTGACGCTGGCTTTGCAGGCTGCCACCTCCGGGAAGTGCGGTCGTGCCGCCTGTGGGCTCCGTGAGGAGATCGACGACGGCAGCCATGACATCGACGGCAGCGGCGTATTTGAGCTTCCGCTCGAAGGGCAAATCGACCTTCAGCGGCTTGTCAAACTCAGCGATCATGCTGGCGATGTAGGTGTAGTCGGCGGTGGAGGCGACGACGAGGATCTGGTTAAGGCGGGTATCAGCGACGACCTGCGCAGTCGTGGCAGGCTCAGAAGGAGAGTTTGGGATGACCCACTGACCGTTGATAAAGACGGGGTTCACGCGGGGGGCGCTGTCACGCGGGTCACGATTGCTGCTGTTGTTATTATCGTTCTCTTTGCGGCCATCGCTGGCTGCGTTCCCGCGGATGGTGTTGACGCCTTTGGTCTCTTTTTCATCGGCCTGGGCCGTGAGCGTGGCCTGGATGATCTGGGCCACCGTGGCTGCATCAGCGTGCTCCAGCGGAATGAACTTCGTGACGAGTGAGGCTGCACTGGCGGCAATGTCGATGGCTTCACGAATGCTGATGAGCTGCTTCACCACGGTGCTGCTTTCCGTGATCAAAAGACCGGGCGGCACGAGCACGGGGGTGATACGACCATAGACGCCGAGGCCGACGTGACCGGAGAGCATGGTGCCTGCGGTCTCGGGGTCGAGGTTGTCCAGCTTCATGAAATAGGTGACGATGGTCTCGCCCGTAGGGAGATCCTGTGCGGCGGTGTAAAACTTCACGCCGTGAGAGAACTGGACGGCGTTGGCACCCTGATTTCGCGCAGGAAGGATGCGGGCGCTTTTGCCATCGGCTTCCATGACGATGGCATAGCCGTTGGTGAGCAGGGTGGCCTCGATGAGCTTGATGGCCTCGGCCTTCTCGACCGCTCTAGGCGTGGCGAGGCTGACGGGCGCGCCCTCG
>JBILPY010000453.1:0-4082 GCA_044373575.1 Prosthecobacter sp.
CCTGAAGAGTTCGTCGTGCTCCAAAAGCAGCTCACCCAACTCCGTCAGCAGTCATCCAAAGACGCTGCCAAGCTCCTCAAGGTCGGCGAAGCCAAGTCTGACTCGAAGCTGAATGCCGCCGAGCACGCCGCGTGGACGAGCCTTTGCCTCATGCTGCTAAATCTCGATGAGGTCGTGACAAAGGAGTGATCGTTACTCCACCTTCCGCAGCGTCTTCGGCCAAGGATCGTCAAAGCTTCCGCCGGTTTGCCAGCGGGTGATCTCTTCATCCGTGCAGAGGCAGGCGGCGAGTTCAGGCATGAAGAGTTCGCGGTCACGCAGGGTGCCGATGATGGTCAGTTCATTGAGACGATCTCCAAACACTGGATGCGATCCGGCGAGTTGCTCTCGGAGCATGGCCTTCTCTTCAGCGACGAGTTTGCCGAGCGGGTCCATCACGACGGCGGCCTTCCAGTAGGCGAGCAATTCGAGGTCGATACCTCCCGCCGCCTGATTCCAGAGCAGCACCTGCTCGTCTCGCGAGGCCATCCAGAGAAAGCCTTTGCTGCGATGAATGCCCAGCCCGAGTCGCTCGCGGAAGAGACGCCAAAGTCGCCGTGGATGAAAGGGACGCGGGTCGCAAAAGACCGTGCTGCCGATGTCATACGCTGCGGAAGAGCCCAGCTCATCGGGTTCGCCTTCATGCCAGACCTTGCCGAGCAATCGCGAGCGATCCAAGCTGAACCTCCCCGTCCCCAGCAGTCGCGCAGAAGACACTTGGCCGTAACTCGCGGCGTGAACATCGGCATGGGGATTTAGCACCTCCAGGCACTTGAGCAGAAAAGGTAGATCATCAGGACTGACGCGGTCGGTTTTGGTGATGATCAGGGTGCTAGCGAACTGGATTTGCTCGGCCAAAAGGTTCTCTGTGCTGCGTCGCTGCTCTTGTTCATTTTGGATCAGCTTTTCAAACAGTTGCTTTCCAGCGCCATAGTCTTCGATGAAGGCCTTCGCATCGATCAGAGTGACAAAACTGTCGATTACATAGCTTTCGGGCCTACGGGAGATTTCCTCAATGAGCGGCCAGGGATGGGTGCTGCCAGAGGTCTCGATGATCACATGCTCCAGATCACTTCGTGCCTGCCATGAATCGAGGATTTGGGAAAAGGAATCTCGCTGATCCCCGCTGATGGAACCTAAGAAAAGACTGACGAAGGTCCCCTTCTCCTCCGTCACCCGCTGGCCGGAGCGGACCAGATCGCCATCGACCTCAAGTTCCGCCATGTCGTTCACGATCACGCCCAGCTTCAGGTCGTCGGCATGACGCAGCAGACGGCGCAGGAGCGTGGTTTTGCCCGAGCCCAGAAAGCCGGAGAGGATCGTGATTTTTATCATATGGCAAGTTGATTGCATTTATAACTCAGCTAAACAAATGCAACTTGATTGCCTTTTATGCCTACCTCCAAACTTCCCGTCACCGTCCTCTCCGGCTTCCTCGGAGCTGGTAAAACCACGCTGCTCAACCACATCCTGCGCAATCGCGAAGGCAGAAAGGTCGCCGTGATCGTCAATGACATGAGCGAGGTGAATGTGGATGCCCAGCTCGTGAAGAGCGGCGATGCCAAGCTCTCACGCACCGAGGAAAAGATGGTCGAAATGAGCAACGGCTGCATCTGCTGCACGCTACGTGAGGACCTCATGCAAGAGGTCGCCAAGCTGGCGAAGGAAGGCCGCTTCGACGCCGTGGTCATCGAGTCCACCGGCGTGTCCGAACCGATGCCAGTCGCGGAGACTTTCACCTTCACCGATGAATCAGGCCGCAGCCTGAATGACCTCGCGCAACTCGACACGATGGTCACCGTCGTGGATGCGCGAAATTTCCTCGAGGACTACCACAGCACCGATGACCTCCAGACCCGCGAAATGGGTGTCACCGATGAAGACGCGCGCACCATCGCCCATCTGCTCACGGATCAGATCGAGTTCGCCAATGTCATCCTCATTAACAAAACGGATGCTGTGAGCGCCGAGGAACTCGACGAGATCCAGGGCATCGTCCGCGCCTTGAACCCGAAAGCAAAAGTCCACCTCACCCAACGCAGCGAGATCACACTCGAAGCCGTGCTCGACACCGGCCTCTTCGCCATGGCTGAGGCCGAGCAGACAGACGGCTGGCTGGACAGCCTGCAAGGTCACACGCCCGAGACGGAGGAGTATGGCATTAGCAGCTTCGTCTATCGCGCACGCCGCCCCTTCCACCCGCAGCGTTTCCAGGACCTGCTGAAGGCCTCATGGACAGGCGTCATTCGTGCCAAAGGCATGTTCTGGCTCGCCACGCGCAATGAGATCGCCGGTTATGTTTCCCAGGCGGGTGTGCTGCGCGACACGCGCGCCATGGGCTTCTTCTGGAGCGCCGTCGCTGAAAACGAATGGCCCCAGGATGAACAAAGCCTGGCCGAAATCCGTAGCCACATCCAGGGTGTCTATGGCGATCGCAGAACGGAGATCGTCATCATCGGTCGCGAGATGGACAAGGCCGCACTCACCGACAAATTTGATGCCGCCCTGCTCACGGAAGCCGAGTTTGAGAAAGGGCCGAACGCCTGGATGCAGCTCTCTGATCCTTTCCCTCAGTGGGTGCCTTCGGAACCTCAGGCTCACGAGCATTCGCACTGAGCGCAGGCACGATCACTTCGGCCGATGCTTGTTCATCCACCGCTTCGCACACTCGCTCTGCTCGCGGGTTTCGAGGCAGCACTTCCGCCGTGCCCGAATCCACTGCACGGGATCAGCCTTCGCCGGGATAAATCCCGCCTTCGCACACCAAGCGACGATGAACTGCCCCGTCCGGCCACAGCCCGCCACACAATGCACCACCACGGCCTCGCGAGCCGCGTGATGCTGGTCCATCAAGCTCACGAACTGCTCGATCTGCGCATCCGTCGGCACGCCGTAGTCCGGCACGTTGATGTGGTGATACACAAACTGCTCCGGCACATCGCGGTGGTTGTCGAACTCGCAGCAGTTCACGACCGCTCGGATGTTATGCTCCTCGTAAATGTCGAAAACATACGGATCAGGCCACCACGAGGCGGCGATGACACCCTCCACAATCCAGGTGAAGGGCTCGGTTCGTTCAGGCTGACCTCGTTCAGGCCAATACCAAGGGCGGATCGGTTGCGACATGGCTTTTCCTGCACGCGCCGCGCTGTAATTTCAAGGCTCTCGGGCAACCAGTTGCGTCTCGGATCTCAAATTGAAACCATGCCGAGGGCTGAGCTGGCACCGGAGGTGAAAGTTTGCTAAAAGCTGCCGCCATTATGTCCACACGACCCCATCGCGAAATCCATCTGCGCCATGCTGAAAGCGCGCCCGAGGCTGTCATCAGTGCGGTAAAAACTGAGCGCGAACTGCAAAGGCTCATCGACGGTGAAGGTGCCGTGGACAAAAGCCAGATCAGCGAGGTCGTGAAGAAGCTACAAGTCGTCATCGCTGACTATCTGGAAGGCGGGCATGACATCGACATCCGCCTGACGCCGCCGGAAATCCTCAGCGCCGTCGAGGCTGCGATCCAGGAAACTTCCGGCAAGCCAAGCCCCTGGCCGGATGGTGCAGACGCGCGCACCTTTTTCATCCATGGGCTCTATGATGAACTCAGCCAGCAGCCGAGCAACATCTTCGAAACCAAACTCTTCCCCGATGGCAGTGCGCGCTACGTGCCCATAGGTCGTGCCGTGTGGAGAGCCTGCCTGGAAAGGCTAAGGGACCGTTTGGTCAGCCACTGCAACTAAGGCGAAACTTTCGCTGTCTCAAACGGCCTCGTGAGCGCGCAGATCTTCGAGTGAGACAAACTCCAGCGCGTGAATGTGAGTGGCCTCAAGAACGACGGGTGGGGCTTTCTCCATCTCCAGAGCCTCGGCCCATCGACCCACGCAGACGCACCAGCGGTCTCCGGGTTTCAGACCGGGAAAGTCAAACTCGGGCACGGGCGTGGAGAGGTCATTGCCGCGTGAGCGGCTGAAGGTGAGGAACTCCTCCGTCATCATGGCACAGACGGTGTGCAGACCTTTGTCATCCGGCCCCGTGCGGCAGTAGCCGTCGCG
>JBILPY010000529.1:0-3612 GCA_044373575.1 Prosthecobacter sp.
CGATGGAAAGCTTCCGCCAGGCTGGTGCCGAACTGCCGCCGGACAAAAAAAAGCGCCTCGAAGAACTCGAATCCGAGCTCTCTCAAGCCACGCAGAAATACTCTGAGAACGTGCTCGACTCCACGAACGCCTGGGAGCTCGTCGTCACTGATGCCGAGCGTCTTAAAGGCTTGCCGAAAAGTGCCATTGATGCCGCAAAGGCTGATGCCGTCGCGAAGGGACTCGGCACGGATGAGGTGCCGCAGTATCGCTTCACACTGAAGGCTCCGTCCATGATCCCGGTCATGGAATACGCCGAGGATGAAAGCCTCCGCCGCAGCGTCTGGGAAGGCACCACAGGCATCGGCCGTGGGGCGAAGCATGACAACACCGACCTCGTCTGGAAGATCCTCCGTCTCCGCCACGAGAAGGCCCAGCTCCTTGGCAAAAAAGACTTCGCCGATCTCGTGCTCCAGCAGCGCATGGCGAAGAACGGCAGCAACGCGCTCGCTTTCACTGAGAACCTGCACGCCAAAGTCGCCGCAGCCTTCCAGCGCGAGACCATCCAGCTTCAGGAGTTCAAAGCTGACGGAATGGGACAACAGGCCGACCTTCTCCAACCTTGGGAAGTCGCCTTTTGGTCGGAGAAGCAGCGGAAAACCGAGTTCGATTTCGATGAAGAGGAACTGCGCCCTTTCTTCCCGCTAGATCGAGTCTTGAAAGGCATGTTCGATCTCGCTGAGAAGGTCTTTGATCTCCGCATCACGCCGCGTGAGGTCGTCCATGTGCCTGTCGGCGAATCCAGCACGGCCAGCACACGTTCTACACAGGAAGGTCCCGTCGAAGTCTGGCACCCGGAAGTAAAGTTTTATGAAGTGCGCAACGAGAAGGATGTCCACATCGGCTCCTTCTACGCCGACTGGCACCCGCGCGACGCGAAGCGCGGCGGAGCCTGGATGAACTACCTCCGCATGGGCGTCCCCCCGTATGGCGAGCGTGATCGCCGCCTGCACCTCGGCCTCATTTGCGGCAATATGACCCCGCCCGTGGATGGCAAGCCCGCGCTGCTGACCCATGACGAAGTCTGCACCGTCTTCCATGAGTTCGGTCACCTGCTGCATCAGCTCTGCGGCAACGTCGAAATCCCCTCCCTCAATGGCGTCAGCGTCTATTGGGACTTCGTCGAACTGCCCTCCCAGATCATGGAGAACTTCTGCTGGGAGCGCGAGAGCCTGGATCTCTTTGCCCGTCATCACCAGACGGGTGAGGCCATCCCTGCGAAGCTTTTCAAAAAGATCGTCGCCGCCAAAAACTACCGCAGCGCCAGCGACATCATGCGCCAGCTCGCTTTTGGCAAACTTGACCTCGAATTCCACATCCGCCACGCCACCACCGAGGGTGTGGACCTGGATCAGCTCAGCCGACAGATCATCAGCGACTACCTCATGCCGATGAAGACCGAGAACCCCTCGATGGCCCGCCGCTTCAGTCATCTCTTCAGCAGCCCCGTGGGTTACGCCGCAGGCTACTACAGCTACAAATGGGCCGAAGTGCTGGATGCCGACGCCTTCACCCGCTTCCAAAAGGAAGGCGTTCTGAACAACAAAGTCGGACGCGACTTCCGCGACAAAGTCCTCAGCAAAGGCAACAGCGAAGACCCCGCCAAACTCTTCCGCGACTTCATGGGCCGCGATCCCGATCCGGCGGCGCTGCTGGTGCGCGCGGGACTGGCGTGAGGCATCTTAAAGTTCGGCGGGCTTGAATCAACAGCACCACGCATGGGTAAGGCGGGTGTAGAGGGATGCAGCATCCGATTCGAGCTCCGGTCTTTTATTTGAAGACACCCGTGGAAATAACGGTGTGGCGCAGATGACTGTGCGCACCGTCCGATGAGCCCTATTTTTCGACCTTGAATCCTACCCTCCCTCCGGTAGAGAACAGCCCCCCGCGCCTGGCCGCCTCTGGCGCTTTTTCATCCTCTCACTCTACGTTCACTCTTTAAGCTCATGAATAAAGCCCTCCTCGCCCAAGCCGCCAATGAAGCCCGTGGTCTCGCCATGGATGCCGTCCACAAGTGTTCCTCAGGCCATCTTGGCCTGCCGCTCGGTGCGGCGGAGATCGGTGCGGTGCTCTTTGGTGAAAGCCTCCGCTGCAATCCTGCCGATCCAAAATGGCTCAATCGCGACCGTTTCATCCTCAGCGCTGGTCACGGCTCCATGTTCATCTACTCCTGGCTGCACCTCAGCGGCTACGAAGTTTCGATCGACGACGTCTCGAATTTTCGTGTCCTGCATTCCATCACTCCGGGCCACCCTGAGTTCCATGAAACCCCAGGCGTCGAGTCCACCACCGGCCCGCTCGGTCAGGGCGTGGGCAATGCCGTGGGTTATGCGCTCTCCAGCAAAATGGCCGCCGCGAAGTACAACACCACCGCTCACACGATCATCGACAACCATGTCATCGCTCTCGCTGGCGACGGCTGCTTGCAGGAAGGCGTGGCGCGTGAGGCCGTCTCCTTTGCCGCGCACAACGCGCTCGATAACCTGATCCTGATCTACGACTCGAACGATGTGACGCTCGATGCCATGGCGAAGATCACGCAGAGCGAGGACACTCAGGCGCTCTACACCGCCCTCGGTTGGGACGCCGTGACCATCGACGGTCATGATCTCGACGCCATCCTCGGTGCCATCGAAACGGCGAAGCAGGCCGACAACGGCAAACCCAAGATCATCATTGCCAAGACCATCATCGGCAAAGGCATCCCCGAAGTCGCTGGCACCGCCAAGGGCCACGGTGAAGGCGGTGCGAAGTTCGTCGATGCCGCCAAGAAGGGTCTCGGCCTTCCTGAAGGCACTCATTTCTACGTCAGCGATGAAGTGAAAGCCTACTTCGCCGACCTCAAGGCCAAACGCGCCGCTGCTCATGCCGAGTGGACCACCACTTTCAATGCCTGGAGCGCCGCCAATCCAGAACTCGCCGCCCAACTCGAAGCCGCTCGCCATGGCAGCATCAGCGCAGAAGACCTGCTGAAAGTCGTGCCGGAATACCCCTCCGAAGGCAAGGCCGCTACCCGCAACAGCGGCGGCGAGATCCTCAATCACATCGCCAAAGCCGTGCCGCATCTTGTGACCGGCAGCGCCGATCTCTTCGGCTCCACGAAGAACTACCTCACCGGCATGGGCGACTTCAGCGCCACGAACAACACGGGCCGCAACATCTGGTTCGGCATCCGTGAGCACGCCATGGGCGCGATCTGCAACGGCCTCGCCTACGACGGTCTCTTCCTCGCCAGCGGTGCCACCTTCCTCGTCTTCGCCGACTACTGCCGCCCGAGCATCCGTCTCGCCGCTTTGGCGAAGCTGCCCGTCACCTACATCTTCACGCACGACAGTGTCGGCGTCGGTGAAGATGGTCCCACGCATCAGCCCGTCGAGACCATCAGCGGTCTGCGAGTCATCCCGAATCTCGATGTCATCCGTCCCGGCGATGCCGAGGAAGCCGCCGCCGCCTTTGCAGCTGCCTTTAGCCGCCAAGACGGTCCCACATTGCTCGCCCTCAGTCGCCAGGACCTCCCACATCAGGGCGGTGCCAGCGCTTCGACTCGCCGTGAAGGCACGCTCAAAGGTGGCT
>JBILPY010000062.1:0-13270 GCA_044373575.1 Prosthecobacter sp.
GCATCTTGTAGGCAGGCTTGCTGGTCGGCGAGCCTTCCTCGGGCGCGATCATGAGATCGGCCCAGCCATCTTTCACCAGCACATCGACCTCAACGCGGAATTTGGTGCTGCCGCCCTTGGCCCTTTGACCGCTCTTGGCGCGCACGACTACCGTGCTGGCGAGCGTGCCGCGCCTGAGCAACGCGGCCATCTGTTCTTTCGAGACTACGCCGCTGCCGATGGCAGACAGAAACACATTGGCGTCGGCTTTGCGCACTGTGACGACCGAGGCATTGAGCATAAAATCGTTGCTGGCAGCGATCAGCGGCGCGGCGGTGAGACAAATAATGACGAGGACTCGAATCAAGGGGGTGATCATGGATGTGAGTGGGGCAGGTGGTTTATTGGACGCCGAAGAACACGAGACAAATCTCCGTCCCGGCAGGCGTACGGGGCGAGGCCGGCAGATCAAGCGTGCCTGCGAATTCCGTCTCGCCAATCTGCACACTGGAATCGTAACGCAGGTCTCCACCGTCTAGATAGCCGAGCGCCATCATGAAGGTGACAGTCCTGCCGTCCTTCTCCAGAACAGGATTCAACTCCAGACGAACGACGCCCTCCGAGCGTAGGTTCACTCCCAGCTTGCCCACGACGACCGGGTTCGCAACGACTCGCGCTTTCTTTTCAACGACAAGCTTCTCAAGCATCGCCAGTACATTGGAGGGCGCTGATTTCAAATCGGGCCTGGCGAGCACCTCGTTCGCCATTGCGGATGGCAGCGCGAACAGGCGCACGCGAAACATGAGATTGCCAGTGGCTAACGAAGTGCTCGGGCCTTCTGACTTAGGTGCCTTCGCAAAAGGGTCGCGCGCGGGCGTCTGAGCCGATGCACTCGTGACGAGCAGCATGATAGCGATGAGTGAGGATTGGAGGTGTGGTTTCATGGTCAAAGGCAGTTTTCGGAAAACGGGCATAGTGGTTGCAAACAAAATGAAGAGGATGCTTTACTCTACTGCTGGCGACTGCCGCAGCGCCTCCCGGAACTTGGCGTAGAGGTCGTCGAGGGTTTTGCGCAGGGCGGTGGTGCGGGTGGACCATTCGACTTTGGGGAGTTCTTTGCGGACCTGGGCACCTGCGCTGCCCTGACGCAGTAGCTCGCTGCGCTGGGCCTGCTCGCGGGCATACTGCGGCCAGCTCATCATGTAGTTCCTGCGGGCGTTGAGAGCTTGGTTGCTGCCGCTGATGCCTGCCTCGGCCTGCACGGCGCGGAAGCCAGCACGCACGAGCGTCTGGTCTCGCTCATCCAACGCGGCGATCATGGTGGAGCAAAGCTGGTGCGCGGTGCGATAAGCGTCCTGACTGGCTTTGGGCTTCTGTTTATATTCATCCAGCAAGTCCTCGCGCAGGTAAGTGAGGTTCTGTCGCACATTTGGCGGCACGCCTTCGTCGAGTCCTGCCAACACCCACTCGCTGGCGTTCGGCGCGAGCTGGGAGAAGGTGTCGAGCAGGGGGAGGTTGGGGTCGAGGGTGAGAGGTTGTGTGGGCGCGGCTGTGAGTTGTGGAGTCGCCGCCGTTCCCATTTGGGGTGCGGGAGCCGAAAGGTCTTTGATGCGGACGTTACGGAACTGAACGGGGCCAAAGGCATTTTCCTCAAGCCCGATGTACCCACTTAATGCTTTTGTTGCCACAGCTTGATTCACCATCTCGCCATTGAGCATGACGGTGATCTGCTGACCGACTACGGTGATTTCAAACTCGTTCCAATCACGCACCTTGAGTGCCTCTCGTGATGGCTTCTGAACCTTCTTTGAAACTCTGATCGCCCCAGTCGGAGAAGGGTCTTTTTTGTTCGATTTGCTGATGGCAACCTCATATCCCTGCTCGGAAATAATTTTGGGATCTTGACCTGGATTGGGAAATCTGAAGCGAACACCTGAATTGAACTCGCCCGCAACTCCCTGGAACTCGGCTTTAAGAATAAAGTCAGTGAAGTTCTTTCTGCATACCACGCGACGCCCAATCCGCTGTCACCAGGACATGAGTTATGGGTGGTGCCATTCTGGATGGTCATGCTACCTGGCCCACATTGGACCCAATGTGCCGCATGTCCGGTGTCGAGTAGATCGATAAACCCGGGCTCAACAGCGGCATGAATTGCTGTCAGACTGAAGGTGATAATCAAGAAAATTAGAAGGTGTTTCATGGGATGGGAGTTCATGTTCAAAGAGAGATTCGCAAAGCGGGCAGGCGGGTTGCAGAGGATCAGAAATTTAAACCACGGATAGCACGCTGATGGAACCCTGATCTTAACCCAGGTGACTGGATTTCTCGGTGATCCGTTTTTCGGCACAGCGGTACCCTTTGTCAGCTTTTCGCCCGCCCTTGCCTGGCTCCCATCAGCTCCCGCAATTCGGCGTCGATGTTTTCAGGCGTGGGGTCATCCAGGGTGGTGGCGATCTGGTCACGGATGAGGCTCTGGCACTTGGTGCGGAGGCGGGAGATGTCGCTCTTTAGGGTGCCTTCGGGTCTGCCGAGGTGGAGTGCCAGAGCGGCGATGCTTTCCTCACTGCTGCTGGTGATGAAGGGGGCGATGGCGGCGTGAAGATCGGCCTGTCCACGCGCGGCGTAGTCGGCGCGGAGCTGCTCCATGGCGGTGGCGGCCAGCGTCTCCATCCACTGTCGCTGAAAGGCGATGAGTGGCGTCCTCTGATCCACCGGCTCGGCCAGGAAGGCCTGCGTTTCGCTAAGATCAGAGAGGTTCTCCACGCGACCACCGCCGCGCTTCTGGGCCATGTCGTGCCTATGGCGATCAATGAGGAAACTCTGGAGCTTCGTGAGCAAAAAGGCGCGAAGTTTCACCCGCGTTGCCTCGGCATCAGCAAGGGCGTTTTTGGCGAGCAATTGCTCAAAGAACGCCTGCTTCAGATCCTGCGCCGCCTCCGGTGTATGACCTGCGCGGAGGATGTAGATGAAGATGGGCTTTTCATAGAGGCGGCAGAGATCATCCAATGCTCTGTCTGATCCTGGCTTCCCCTCAGCCACCGCGAGACGCACCATGCTCCACATCGTCGGTGGGAATGCGTTGGGAAGACTGGCTGACGACGAGGTCTGCGGCATTGGCTCTCTATGGCTAGGGTCTGTGTTTAAATCGAGACAAAAATGCACCGAGCAGCGCCCCCAGAGTGCCGGCATCAAAAACGATGTGCTCAGGGAGGCTCGCTGTGCCATAAACAGTGATGCAGCACGATCTCCACGCGACCTTGAAGAAGCACTTTGGCCATGCGGCGTTTCGGCCGGGGCAGGAGCGGGTGATGGAAGCGCTGCTGGCGGGGCGGAGTGCGCTGGCGCTTTTTCCGACGAGTGCGGGGAAGAGTCTCTGCTACCAGCTTCCGGCGCTGCTGATGGATGGGGTGACGCTGGTGATCTCCCCGCTGATCGCGCTGATGAAGGACCAGGTGGAGGCGCTGCGGGCGCGGGGGATCAAGGCGGCGCGGTTGGATTCATCGCTATCACCGGCGGAGGCGGCGCAGGTGTTTGATGACATGAAGTCGGGCGTTTTGAAACTGCTCTACATCGCGCCGGAGAGGCTGATGAATGAGAACTTCATTGATCGGCTGAAGCGGATCAAGATCGCGATGATGGCGGTGGATGAGGCGCACTGCATTTCGGAGTGGGGGCACAATTTCCGTCCGGAATATCTGCGGCTGGCGCTGGTGGCGCGGGAGCTGGGGATTCATCCGGTGCTGACTTTGACGGCGACGGCGACACCAGATGTGGCGCGGGATATTCGGAAGGCGTTTGGCGTGGCGGATGAGGACCATGTGCAGACTTCATTTCATCGGGCGAATCTGCATTACCGGATCACGCCGTGTCCGGCGCAGAAGCGGAAGGAGTATCTGACGAAGGTGCTGACGAAGCGGAAGGGCGCGAGCATCGTGTATGTGACGCTGCAACAGACGGCGGAGGAGGTGGCGACGCATCTGCAGCGCAATGGGGTGAATGCGCTGGCTTACCATGCGGGATTGGCGGACGAGCATCGCCACGCGGCGCAGGATTCGTTCATGGACGGATCGCTGGATGTGATCGTGGCGACGATTGCCTTTGGGATGGGGATCGACAAAGCGGACATCCGCGCGGTGTATCACTACAATCTGCCAAAGACGCTGGAGAACTACATGCAGGAGACGGGGCGTGCAGGTCGCGATGGCAAGCCTTCTGTCTGTGAGCTACTGGCTTGTCGGGATGACTGCATCGTGCTGGAGAACTTTACTTTTGGTGATACACCGACACCGCAAGCGCTGCGGCAGTTGGTGGATCATTTGTTGCGGCAGGGGCAGGAGTTTGACTTCTCTCTCTACGAGCTTTCTCAGGCGACGGATATCCGCCCGCTGGTGATCGAGACAGTGCTGACAAACTTGGAACTGCATGGTGTGGTGCGGCCACTGGGTTCGTTTTATTCGAGCTATCAGTTCCGTTTTCTCCAGCCGGAGGCGCGAGTGCTCTCAGGTCACAAGCCCGAGCGTCAGGCATTCCTGCGGCGGCTCTTTTCCGCAGGTAAACGCGGAACGAAATGGACGACGTTGAATCCTGATGAAGCGGCGACGCAGATGGAGGAGCCCCGTGAGCGGATCATGAGTGCGCTGACATGGTTGCAGGAGGCGGGGGAGATTGAGTTAAAGCCGAGCGGGTCGCGGCAGCGATATCGTTTGTGCGATGATCGTGCGCAGCGTGATCCAGCGCTGATCAGCGAGCAGATGCAGACGCTCTTTTCCAAACGTGAGGGGCGTGATGTAGAGCGTCTCGGCCAGGTGCTGGAGCTTGCGGGGCATCGCGGATGCCTGACGCGCTGGCTGCTGCGCTACTTCGGTGAGGAGATGGCGGAGGACTGCGGCACCTGCACGAGTTGTCTAGAGCGGGCGAAGGGTGTGACGGACGATGAGCCGCGCTCTCTGCCACAGTCGGCGGTGCCGGAGATCACGACGGAGGATGTGGCAGCGATCCGTGCGGTGATGGATGAAGGCCACTCGTCTCTGCGTTCACCGAGGCAGCTCGCGCGCTTTCTTTGTGGTCTTACGAGTCCGGCGACATCGCGCGAGCGACTGACCCGCAATGGTTCCTTTGGGATGCTGGACAAGGTGCCCTTCGCCGATGTGCTGGCACAGACGGAGACGATGCGGAGCCGTTAGCTGTTGCGGCTCTGGAACAACTGAAGCACGGCCTTTTGCAGGGGCTGGGGCCAGCCAGGGAGGGCGGTTTTGAGGGGCTGTGTGGGCTCGTTGCCGCGCAGGTTTTCCATGAGCAGGAAAAAGTCATGAACAGTGATCGTGCGCTCGGAGAAGGAGTCGAGCCAAAGGCGCGTCACAGCAGCAGCGGCGTTCGTTTGCAGTTCGGTGGGTTGACTGTCGAACGCGGAAAAGATGACGTGACGGCGCAGCAGCATGTAAAACAGTTCGTGCATGGGCTGGCGCACCGGCTGATGACGCAGGGCAAAGGCGTTGAGCATGTTCTGCCCTTTGCTACCTGAGAGAAGTTGGTTAAGTGCCAGAATAATACCTTTGTCTTGGAGAAGGAAGCGGCTGATCCTGCCACGCAGGCTTTCGCGGTTTTCACCTGATTCACCGACGCTGAGTAGTTGGGAAAGGATCTCCACGGCGCTCTGGCTATTCCAGTTTTTGGCGATGCTGTGGAGCAGCAGGCGATGGGTGAGGGTGAGTTCATGAACCTGCCTCGGCACCTGATTGATTCGTTGAAGAGCCTGCTTTACTGCGGTGTGATCAGGGTCGGCATCCAGCGCGGAGAGCAGCAGCGCGGCGCCGGTAAAGGCCATGATGGTGGACTGCTCCGCCTGGAGTACGTCCTGGGCAATCTTGATGGCCCCGGCCTTCTGTCCGGCTCGGGCCAGTTGGCGGGCTTGATCGAGACGGATGGTGAGAGCGATTGAGTGGTCGCGCGGTGCTCGGCTGAGCCAGTCAGCTTGGTATTTGGCTAGCCCGAGATCGGTCTCTGCGCGGGCGATGAGACTCCAAAGTTCCAAATTGGTGTTCAGCGTGCGAACTTCTTCGAGTGTGACTTGATCTATTTTTTTGAGTGCCAGACCATGCAAAAGCAGGTCACGTGCAGCTTCATCGGTGCCATTGAAATGACGAGAGAGGGCGAAGCGTGCGGCGAGTTCATGGGGAGTGTAGCGCAGCATTCGGTGGACGCGCACGGCATCTTCCACATCTGGTGTGGGACGCAGGAGATTGATGCCACGCCCGACGGAGCGGTAGAAGTTATCCAGCTTGCGGCCTGGCTCGTTGAGTTGGGCCAGATAATCCGCTGGCATGTCCTCAGGGCCGGGCAACTGATCGAGGTAGATGCGTGCTTTGTTAAGCCGCCCCGCATTGGCATGATGATACCAGAGTTGGAGGCAGGCCTCGGTACGCCACGGAGATTCCGGGCCACTCATGAGTTTTTCCCAGGTGGCCTGGGCATCTCCGAGGCGCCCCTGACGCCTCTGGCAGTCTCCAGCTTTAAAAAGGGCCTCGGCTCCGTACTCTGGATCGCCGATCATTTTCAGGAAATAGGTCTCGGCGGGCCACCAACGTTCGCTGCCGGCGTAGTTGTCTCCTTTTTCGAGGACGCTGGTCTTCGGAAGGTCGGCTGGGCCGCTCCAGTGCAGATCGTGCATCTGGAGCTGCGGCTCACCGACGAGCGCCACGGACACCGGCAGCACGGGCTGATAGCGCTGGAGGTACTCGACTCGACTTCCATCACTCACTTCCAAGCTGACCTTCCTGTTTTCGAGATGAAGCTTCATGCGGACCTCTTTTCCCGGCACGAGCGGGCTTTGCACAAGGGTGGCGGCGAGGACACGATCTTTCCGCGAGATGGCGAGAGCGGCCTTGGGTGCCTCCATGATGCTTTGAAACTGCGCCAAGTGGCTGATGAGCGAGCTCGGCGGGGGCTGGTAGTATTGAACGGTGTGCCACTCGTCGAAGAGCAGCACTTTGAAGCCGAGAACCTGGGTGCCATGTTCAGGAATCTTGAAGGTGGCGCTGACTTCCAGTGGCGGAGGTCGGGTGAATTGCAGCAGCCGCTCCTGGGTGCTCATGCCCTCCATGATCAGATGGTCGCCCTCCACCCGGCTTTGATCCGCTTTGAAGAATTTGCCGACGTTTTGAAAAGGTGGCCGGATCTCCAGCAGGGTGTTCCAACGCGACTGGCGCTCTTCGACGACGAGGCTGAGACGTGCTGCCTCTGCGGCGTCATGATCCTTGATCCAGGCAATTGTAGCTTCGATCTCAATGCGTTCAGCCTCACCAATCCGAGGCTGCTTGAGCACCTGGAGAATTTCGCGTGCCGCGCCATGAATGAGCGTTTGGTGATAAACCGCCGCTTGCGTGGAGTCGTATTTGTTGAGCTCGTCGATCAAACGATCAGTTTCTTTCAAGTGGGCTGAGGACCATGTGGTCACCGGCATATTCACCCCGATCTGCTCACGGATGTGGGCCACTTTCATCTGGCGGGCGTCCATGACTAGTCGGCCGATGGTAAAAAGCGCCAGCACGATCCCGGCCCCTGCTGCCATGCAGAGCAGGGGCCGCTGTTTGGCACGGCGCGCAGCATGGCGGATCTTCGAGATAGGCCGTGCCAGCACAGGCTCTCCGCGCAAATAGCGGGCGAGATCTTCAGCCAAGGCCGTGCCATTGGCATAACGCTCGGAGGGCCGGTGGGCGATGGCCTTCAGACACACGCGCTCCAGATCACGCGAGAAGCGCGGCGCCCCCGAGATGAAGATGCTTGGCGGGCTTTCCTTTTGGTGCTTGGGCAGCACCTCGGCCAGCGTGGTGCCGTAGGGCAGCTCTCCGCACAGAAGTTCGTAGAGCATGACGCCGAGCGCATAGACATCGGCGGTGGGGCTGATTTCATCGGGATTTCTCGGCTCAGCGTCACAGTCTGCGGTGGTGGAACGGGTGGCTTTCTCGACACTCTTCACGCCGAGGATCTCCGGGGCCATGTAGGCGGCGGTGCCGAGCGCCTGCTGGGTGCGGGTGAGGGTCACATCCTCACGCCCACGTACGATGCCGAAGTCCACGATGACCGGTTCTCCGCAGCCTTCGCGCACGAGCACATTGGCAGGCTTGAGATCCCGATGTACGAGGCCAAAGCTGTGGAAGTATCCCGCCGCGCGCGCCACTTGCTCGATCAGGCCCACGCGTACGTTGTCTCCTAAATCGAGGTCCACACACCAGGCGCGCAGGTCCATGCCTTTGATGTAGGCCATGACGATGCATCCGACACTGTCGAGCAGCTTGAAGTCAATGACTCGGACGATGTTCGGGTGCGGCACGGGCTCCTGGAGGCGGGCGAGCGTCATGGCCTCTTTTTCGAAGCGTGCGCGAATGTGGTCCTCGGAGACCAGATGTGGATCGATGATCTTCAGCGCCACGGGGATGCCGAGCGTGCGGTGCCAACCTTCATAGACACGCCCCATGCCACCTCGGGCAATCAGGCGGCGCACCTCATAGACCTCCTCCCAGCCGAGCTCGCGCAGCCAGTCGGGGGCTGGTGGCATGAATGGTGGTGTTTGGCGTGGGGATTCCATCAGGGAAAACAAGAGAGTGCTCTCGTGGTGCGATAGTTAAACTACTCTATAGCCATTTATTTTGGCTTAGTTGGTAACAAAACGAAGTCTTTGCGGTAAAGCATAGCAACCCATATCACCTTGGAACATTCCCCCAGCTTGTTTCCCACCACCCACTGGACCCTGGTGCATCTGCTGCACTCGGATGACGACCATGGCGTCGAATTTGCACTGCAGCGTCTCTGCACTGCCTACCGCAGTGCGCTCTACCATTACGCCCGAGCCTCGAGCCTCGGACCCCATGACGCCGAGGACGCTGTGCAGGACTTCTTTGTCCATGTGCTCGGCCAGAACGCGCTGAAGACGCTGCAAAAGGAGAAAGGCAGGCTGAGAAGCTGGATGGTCCGCTCCTTCAACAACCAGCTGGTGAATCGCCGCGAGCACCAGGCGGCCAAAAAACGGGGCGGCGGAGTGGAGCATGTGCAGTGGGACTTCAGCAGCGCGGAGGCGGAGTTCAACCAACACCATCACGCTGGCATGGATGCTGCCGAGTCCTGCGACCTGGCTCTGGCTCTAGGCATTTGGGAAGCCGCTCTCCGGCGGCTGGACACTGACTTCAAAGTACAAAAGCGCCCAGGCATTTACCAGGCTCTGCGTCCTCACCTGCTCCAGGGCTGGCCAAAGAATGGTCCGAATCAAATTGAAGTGGCCGCCAGCCATGGTCTCTCCGCCAATGCTCTGCGGGTGCGGTTCGTCAATCTCATCGCCAAAGCCCACAGGTTTTTTATCAGCATCGCCCGCGAGACGATTGATCCCCTCATCTCCGATGAGGAGCTGGACTATCTCTGGAATTTGCTCAAATGATTAGCGCCCGAGCATCTGACCCAGCAGCGGCAGCACGGCGCGGAAGTGCGTGTTTCCACCCGCGCGGCTGAGTTGCTCGCCGATGAGCTCGGCATCACTCACCACATCGGCGGGGAGCATTTCTTCATGACTGTGTCCCTCACAGGTGGCGCTGGTGCGTACAAAGGCGGAGCCACCTTCACGAGTGATCGAAAGATCCAGACACGGGGCGATGATGCGTAGCGAAGACAGGGCGCATGCCTGATCGGACTCCACCAGGGTCATGAGCAGCGCCGCACCATCCGGCTTTTTGAAAACAAAACCCGGCTGCGAGTCATCCAGCTCCGCTTTGAGCCGCTGGGCGATCCAGCCCGCCAGTAGCAGGGCGGAGCATTTTTGCCCCACCGCGTGCGTGATCTCCACCGCCTCGATCTTTGGCAGATGCTCCCGCGCCTTCACATCCTGAAAGGAACTCGCCAGCGCCGTGCGCAGGAAGTGGCTGCGCGTCCAGCTCAGGTCACGCACGTCGAAGGTGGCTGCATCGCGGGCGGCGAGGAGGCTCGCCAGCTCCACCTGTGGCTGTGCCCAGGCGCTGCTATCCACGATCAGCGTGTGGATGCGCGAGTACAGACGCTCCTCGAAGTTAAGCGTCAGTGCACCCTGCCACCAGATGAAGAGCGGCAGATCCGAGTCGAGGTGGGCAAAGACGATGTTTTGCACCTGTGCCGCATCGCCGCCTTCCAGCAGAAAGCTGATTTGCTCACTGCACACGACCTGCTTCCCCTGGTAGGGGCGGCAGAGCGCATTGATCCACGCGCGCGCCCGCTGGGGGTGCATCTGCGGCAGGCAGGTGATCAGCAGTGCCCGGCAGGAGTGATCCGCCGTGATCGTCGCCAGAGAGTCATTGTTTCTCTCCAACGCCTCCGGGTTCTCCGAGTAAATGGCGAGGTTGATGAGAGAAGAGCGCGTCTTCGCCTCATCGCTGGCCCAGATTTCCTTCAGGGCATGATCGATCTTCGGCAGCGGAACTTCGGCGCCGAGGCGGGAGAGGGTGTCTTCGGAGAGTGGCATGATTGTTTTGGCTCAGCACCACCTCACAGCAGCCGCCACTCGTGCCCGTCCTGGCGCAGGAGATCGTCGGCTTCCTTTGGGCCCCAGCTTCCGGCGGGATATTCGCACATGGGCGGTGGGGCAGGGGACTTGTGCCAGGCGTGTTCGATCTCGTCGATGAACTTCCAGGCGCTTTCCACTTCGTCACGACGGGCGAAGAGGGTGGCGTCACCGGCCATGGCGTCTAAAAGCAGGCGCTCGTAGGCCTCGGGGCTGGCCTTTCCAAAGCTGGCGGAGTAGCGGAAGTCCATCTTCACCTGCTGCATGGACATGGCCTGACCGGGCTGCTTGCACAGGATGCGCATGGCGATGCCTTCGTCCGGCTGGATGCGGATGACCAAGGTGTTTTCGCTGTTGCTGCCGAGCAGTTTTTGCGTGGCGAAGGGCACCTGCGGCGGCTTTTTGAAGTGAATGCTGATCTCGGTGGCCTTCTTCGGGAGCTGCTTGCCCACGCGGATGTAGAAGGGCACGCCCTGCCAGCGCCAAGTGTCGATGAACAGACGCAGCGCCACATAGGCCTCGGTCTTCGACTCGGGGTTCACGCGGTCTTCCTGACGATAACCGACACGCGAGACGCCATCGACACTGCCCGTCGTGTATTGCGCGCGGATGACGTTGGCACCCACGGCCTCGGGGCCGATCAGCGGGCGCAGGGCGCGGATGACTTTGACCTTTTCATCGCGGACGGAGTCGGCGCTGAGATCGGTTGGCGGCTCCATGGCGACGAGGCTGAGGAGCTGGAAGAGGTGGTTTTGCACCATGTCACGCAGCGCACCGGCGGTGTCATAGTAGCCGCCGCGCCCGCCTTCCATGCCGAGGTTTTCGGCGCAGGTGATCTGCACGTTGTCGATGTAGCGGCTGTTCCAGTTCGGCTCAAAGAGCGCGTTGGCAAAGCGCAGCACCATGATGTTCTGGGCGGTTTCTTTGCCCAGGTAATGGTCGATGCGGTAGGTGTCCTTTTCCGCAAAGGTGCCCGCGACGGTTTCATTCAGTGCCTTCGCGGTGGCGAGGTCTTTGCCGAACGGCTTCTCACAGACCACGCGCGCCCATTTGCCGCCGACGCCGGAGTTCAGGCCGGTGGCCTTGATCATCTCCAGGATCGGTTTGAAGGCCTCGGGGGCGGAGGCGAGGTAGAAGAGCCGGTTCGCCGGAGCGCCGCGCTCCTGGTCATACTTATCGAGAAGGATCTTCAGCGCGATGTAGCCCGCCGGATCTTCGAACTCGCTGCGGTGGTAGTGGATGCTCTGATTGAAGCTGGACCAAAGCTCGTCGTTGTGGCCCTGCCGTGAGTTTTTGCGGTTTCCGACCTCCAGCTCGGTGCGGAAGACCTCGTCGGATTTGTCGCGGCGGGCGAAGCCGATCACCTTGAACTGCGGCGGCAGATCCCCACAGGCGGCCACATTGTAGAGGGCGGGGATGAGCTTGCGGTTCGTCAGGTCGCCCGTGGCGCCAAAGATGACCACAGTGCAGGGCTCGGCGCGGTGGCGCGAGAGGAGCGTTTCTTGAAAGGGGTTTTCCAGATCAGACATGTCGAGGGGGATACGCCCGCCGGGAAAGACGGGGCTGAGACTTACCCAACCCCGCACGGCTGGCAACCCATGATGCGCAAGGGGCGTGCCGGGCAGGATGAAATGACTTCATGGCCTGCATGAGCAGTCACTGGTGGAAACTCTGAGCACGATTTTTGCTCTGTTCCTCCTGCTAGAATGATGCACACTCGGCCCATGCGCAGCTTTTTGGCCACTCTATGCCTCCTCGCGGGAATCACACTCCGTGCGGCAAATCCTGCCCCCATGCCCGTCACGCCTCCAGCGGCGATCCCCGCTCCGGCAGCCACTCCGGTCAAACCCGCTGCGCCAAAGGATGATCCCGCGCCCAAACCGAAGCCTGCTGCCGAGAAGCCGAAGGACGCACCCGTGAAGCCGCCGCCGGATGATGCCTACCGCCAGATGGAGCTGCTCACGCGCGCCATGGAGACCATCCGCCAGAGTTATGTCAACGAGTCCCAAGTCACCTACGAGCAGCTCGTGGAGGGCGCGCTGGAGGGTATGCTGCGCAAGCTCGACCCCCACTGCGAATACATGGGCAAGAGCCTCTTTGAAGACATGCGCCGCGAGCAGTCGGACGAGTCCGAAGGTGTTGGCATCAGCGTCGCCCTTCGCGAGGGTACGCTCACCATCATCAGCGTGCGTGAAGACGGCCCCGCCGCGCGTGCGGGCATCATCGGCGGAGATCAGATGGTGCGCATCAATGACGTGCTCACCGACAGCGTTGGCGTGGCCGAGGCCATCCAGCTCCTAACCGGCAAAGCAGGCGAGGAACTGAAGCTCACCGTCCGCCGCCCCGGCACGAAGCAGTTCCTCGAGTTCACCCTCAGACGCGAGACCCTCAGCGAGACCTCCGTGCACGACGCCATGCTCTTCACGCCAACAATGGCGGGCAACTATAAGATCGGTTACGCCCGAGTCTCCGAGTTCACCCAGGCCACCGCCAGAGATCTGAGTGAGGCGCTCGACGAACTCGAAAAGCAGGGCATGCAGGCCTTCGTGCTCGACATGCGCAACAACCCCGGCGGCCTGCTCGATAGTGCGATCGCCGTGTGTGGCGAGTTCCTGCCCGAGGGCACCGTCGTCGTCACCACCGAGGGCCGTATCGCCTCGCAGAATCCGCCACCCTACCGAACCCCCACACGTGAGGGTAAAAGGCCGCGCCGCTACCCCATGGCCGTGCTCATCAATCACGGCAGCGCCAGTGCCGCCGAGATCACCGCCG
>JBILPY010000454.1:0-4069 GCA_044373575.1 Prosthecobacter sp.
TCTCTCTCCGCCGCTTCATGCCTATGTCTTTTCCATCAAACCTGCCGCCGAGACCTACCGGGGTGAGCATCCGGTGAAGAAGATCGAATTCGAGTTCGAGCGCACTCTTTTTGATGGCAAGTCCATCCACCTCATGGACCGGAAGACCATCCACGAAGTGCTGATCACGGACGGCTGAGCCCATCCCCACCGACATCTACCGACTGCTGTGCCGCGTGGTGAGTGGGTGAATAGTAGAAATAACTTACAATTGTAAGACCCTCTACTTATTGCAATTATGGGATGAGACGCTTAAATGCGCGCACTCTCATTTTCTAGCATGACCGCCCACCTCAACCCTTTCCTTGGCACCAGCCTTCGCATTTTGAGTGTCATTTGTGCGATGGCTCTCAGCTTTGCTACGGCCGCTCCGCAGACTCGTCTGCTGGTGGATCTCTCAGAGCGGCCAGAGCCCCTCGGACTGAGCGCCTTCGACCTCTGTGTTTTGAGGGTGGATGCCCAGGTGGACTTGGAGGCCGCCCACGCCCTCGGGCACCAATGCCTCGCCCGTGTGCCGCTGTTCGAAGTCGCTGCCCATTCACCTGCTGCCGTGCTGGCCCAAAAGCTCGGCGTGCCCCTGCTCGGAGGCAGTGCGCGGGGAATCTTCCGGCTGGATGCCACCCACCCCCGATGGGCTCACGTCGTGGTGCATGAACTGGTGGAAACGGCTGCCGAGCGTGGATTCAACGGCGTGGTGCTCGCCGGGCTGGAGACCATCAGCCAGGACGCTGAACGCGCCGCCGTGCTGGCCGTGCTCCCTCAGCTGAAGGCATCGTATCCAGACAAACAAATCTTCCTCGAAGGTGGTTACTCCCTGTTGCACGAGGCTCGGCGCTACCTCGACGGCATCCTTTTCATCGAGGAGAAGGACGCCGACAAAGACGACCTCGCCCGCAACGAACGCAAGATCCACGAAGCCACCCGTCAGGGCGTGCAGCCATACGTCGTCGGCTTTGCCAAGCCCGGACACACGGCGGATCTCGCCCCACGCGCCAGCCGCATTCGCGAGCTGGGAGGCGTGCCCTTTTTCACCACGCCAGAGCTAACTGGAGTGAATCTTGGCCCACTCCAGGAAACCGTCCGCCGCGTCCTCGTGCTTCACTCCGGTGCCGCCCAGGAGAGTTACACCGCCCGCGTGCTGCATGGCTCGCTCGAATGGCTGGGCTATCAGATCGTGTATCACGACGCCAGTCTGGAGGTCAGTACGGCCTGGCTTCCCGAGCATGTCACCATCAACGCGGTGATCCTGGATCAGTCGCTCTGCCTGAATCTCGAACGCCAGCACAGTCTGGTCAGCCTGGTGACCGGTCTGAAGTCCGAAAACGTGCCTCTCCTGATCACCGGCCAGCCATGGGAAACCGCTGCGGATTGGAGCCAGGTAGCCACCGCTCTGGGCCTGAAAGGCAGCGGCAAGAATATCGCCAAATCTGGAGAAGCCGTCATTCATCAGGTCGAAAACGCGCTGCTGATGAATCGCGGCACCATCGCCCCCCGCACCACCGGCTTGCGTGAGGTGCGTGCGGCCTCAGAGAGCAGCCAGATCCTGCTCTCCGTGCGTGCCGACGGTGCCGTGTGCGACCAGATTTTCCTCAGCTCCTGGGGTGGTTTTTGGCTGGACCCTCTGGCTGTGGAGGCCGGCCCCCAGCTCGATCCCCTGCCTTTCCTCGAACGATTCCTCGCCGCTCAGGCCGTCACACCTGTCGTGGACACCACCAGTCTGGACGGCCAGCGCATGCTCATCACTCACATTGAGGCCGACGGCTTCGCCGAAACCAGTGATCAGCCTGGTCTGCCTGTCGCCGCCGAGGTCATGCTGGAGCAAGTCATCGATAAATATTCCCTCCCCATGACCGTCGCCGTCTGTGAGGGCGATCTGCGCGGCTGGACCCCAGGGAAAGACCCTCGCCAAGCGATGCGCCTTCAGCAAGCCGCGCGCGCCATCTTTGCCGTCCCCTCCGTGGAGGCTGCCTCCGGTGGCCTGAGCCGCCCGACCTCCTGGGAAGGCCGCAAGCCAGTCGGCGGAACGCTCAATGCCTCGGCCAAAAACACCCCGCTCATTCTGGAGCGCGAGGTCGCAGGCTCACTCGCCTTTCTCCATCACCAGTTGCTCAACCCCGATCGTGCCATGGGCCTCATGAGCTGGCCCCAGGACAGCTTCCCCAGCAAGGAAGCCGTGGCCTTCTCTCGTGACATGGGAGTGGAAAACCTCATCCTGCAAACCCAGACCACACTCGCAGGCCGCACTCCGGCTCTTTCCCCGCGAAGCTGGGGTATCGGCACCCAATTCTCCACCCTCATGACCCGCAGTCCTCTGGCTCAGGGCACTCCCGAAGTCGAAGCCTTCATCAACGAAGCTCATCGCACCGGGCAGCACCGCTGGCTGAGCCCCGTGCAGCTCAGCCTCAGCTTCCGCGATGCCGCCCGCGCCTCCACTCTGAAGCAGGTCGAGCGCCTGCTCGACTGGTGCGCCTCCCAGCCTCTCCAGGCCGTGACCGCCGGGCACTACGCCCGCATCATGCGGGATGCCGCCCGGACCCGCATCTTCCAGACCGGCCATGGCCGCTGGATCATCGTCAATGAAGGCTTTGCCCGCACCCTGCGCCTCCCGGTGACTGCCGGGGTGCCCGAACTCGCGCGCTGCACCGGAGTCTCAGGATTCGTCCGCCAGGGAGACCAGATTTACATCCATACCCTCGGTCTGCGCCGCACCGAGTTGGTCATGCGCACCGAGCCCGAGGCCGATTACCTCCGTCTGGCTAGCTCCAGCGCCAGCGTCCGCTACTTGGAAGCAGGCAGCCGCCGTGCCCTCCTGCAAGTCTCCCACCCGCGCCCCGTCGAGTTTGCCTTCGAGGGCATGAGGCCCGGCAGCATGTGCCAGATGCTGGCTAACGGCCTGCCCGAATACCACATGGCTGACACCGAGGGCCGCATCGAATTCATCGTCCCAGGCCAGTCCACCGTGCAACTCCGCATCCTGCCAGAGACACCCAAGGCCGCCATGCGCTGATCCCCGCCGCTCATGTTCAAATTCCTTCTCCTCGCCCTCCTTTACATCACCCTCGCCGGAGCCTGGGCCTGGCGCTTCCATCCCGCCCCCGTGGTGGAAGACCATCGCACGCCGCAGATCGAGCGTCTGACCCGGTATCTAGTGAAAGTCCCCAGCGAGACCGCCCAACCCATCCTGATGAGCATCGCCTTCCTCGCAGACGACCGGCTCGCCCTCGTGGATCAGTGGCTGAGCCTCGCTCCCATGAAGCAGCTCCGGGAAATCACCACTCAGGACAGCCCCATGCTCCGCGGCGCAGGTTCCTTGCGCGACTCCCTGCTGCTCGGCTGGCTCGGTCAGGGCAGCAAAGGCACCTCCACCGCCGAAGCCCACCTCATGATCGCCGCCTCGGGCAACCGGTTTGATGACATCATGCGCCTATACGCCTTCGAGACACTCGCCACGCGTGCCCGCAGCCAGCGCGATCTCGACACCGCCATGGACATCCTCGAGCGCGCCATCGCCACGCCCGGAGCCAAGTGGAACCTCACCCGCACCTACGTCCAAATCGCGCGCGAAAGAAACCAACCCGCCGCCGCCCTCGCGAGCATCAGTGAGTGGCTCAAAGCCCACGGCAAAGACACCCCCTCCGCCGATCTCGCCGAAGCCCACGAACTCCAGATCCACTACCTCCTGCAGCTCCACCGCTCCGAAGAAGCCCTCTCTATCCAGCTCGACCGTCTCAGCCGCACCCCGCCAGAAGACCCCGGCTTTCAAACCATCCTCAATCACGGCCTGATGAGTGCCCGCACCTGCGGGCAGCCCACCCAGATCCTGCCTTGGATCGAAAAACTCCTCGCCACCTACCCCGAGCACAAACTTCCACCCGCCCAGCTACTCACCCGTGCCGAGATCGACCCTGAGTATTCCAACTGGCTGCGCGAATACGCCGCACTCGCCGACGGCGCGCTCCCCCAACAAAGCGCCCTCGATGCCTGCCTCCGTCTCGCCGCCACGGGTGAACCCAGCGCCCTCGCCCGCATC
>JBILPY010000063.1:0-13264 GCA_044373575.1 Prosthecobacter sp.
TCACGGCGGCTCCGCCAGCCTGATACAAATCATGATTCACCGCCGCAACACGGAAGGCTTTCTCCACCTGCCCCCGGAGCCGTGCCGCCAGCGGATCACCTTCGCGGCTGTGAGTTGCCAGATTGTCCTTGGAAAAGACGCCCTCCAGCAGCGTCTGCGCATCCAGTTTGAGCTGGAGTGTTAGAGGCCCGCCGCCCTGAATCTCCACCGGCAGCTCGACATGAGCCACGTTGGCATCATTGGCCAGATGATAGGAAAAACCGCGCGTCTGCTCGCCCGAACCCGTGTGCCCTTCCAACGCCATAAAGATGTAGCCGCCCAGCCAGCCCCAGTGCAATCCGCACACATCTGGGTGGAGGACGTGGCCCGGCTCCCATCGGGCCGGATCAGCCTTGTTGATCGCTGGCGGCACGCCCACATCAAAGCGGATCGCCGTAAATTTCTCCGCTGGAATCCCATCCGCCTCCGCACGCGGGCGCCCCTTTTCCAGGCTGATCAGGGCAAACCAATCCTGTGATTCCAGCCACGAGCCATCCAGCCTCCGCAGCGCCAGATTTGAGAGAAGGAAATCCAGCCGGGTGATGCGAAGCCCATCCCTGTCTGGTGAAACGACCTGCCCGGTCATGAGCGGCGCATCGGACCAGACGGGCTGTACCTCCACCCGCAGGACCGAAGCTGCGGAGATCTCCCCTGCAAACCCAATCACGCCCAGCACCATCCAGCGCAGCCAGCGGGTAAAAGGAATGATTAATGTGTAGAAGGGCATTCGGGTCGAGAGACCCTCAACCTATATAGCCAGTATAAACGGCAATCTTGAAATTGTTGATTTTAAGAATCGGACGTGGAAATGCTATCAAAGATGATAGCCAAAGCCCATGACGACCATGGCGTTTCCACGGCAAAGCCTTGCTAAGCCAAGTCGAAGTTTACTTGGCACTGCCCCAGCCACCGCCGAGCGCCCGGATGAACTGCACACTGGCCGTCAGCCTTTGCCCGTCGAGCTGAGCCTGAAGTAGTCGTGTGGTGAGCACCGTGCGGTCGGCATCCACGACTTCGAAGTAGCTCGCGAGCCCCTTGTCATAGCGGATGCGCGCCAACTTGCTCGTCTCCTGTGCCGCAGCCAGGGCAGCACTCACGGCGGCACGCTGACGGGCATAGGCATTCACATCGACGGCCGCATTCTCCACCTCCTGGAGGGCGGTGAGGATGGCCTGCCTGTAGGCCGCGACGCCTTCATTGTAACGCGACTGTGAGGCGCGCAGATTCCCGCGCAGGCGACCACCTTGGAAAAGCGGCACCGTGAGCTGCGGCCCGATGCTTCCCGCCTTGTTCTTCCAGTCGAGAAAGTCCTCCGCGCCGATGCTTTCGATGCCGCCGCTGCCGATGAGCTTGAAGCTGGGGTAAAAATTCGCCGTCGCAACGCCGACATTCGCATTTGCCTCGCGCATCGTCTGCTCCGCCGCTCGCAGATCAGGCCGCCGTTGCAGTAGCGCACTCGGCACTCCACCGCCAATCCGTGGTGCTCCGGGCAAAGTCAGGCTGGAGGGCAGCTTTAAGTCTGCCGGAGCTGATCCGCAAAGCAGGGCGAGAGCATTCGCCGCATTGCCACGCTGACGCTCGACACCAAAAAGATCATGTCGGGCGAGTTCATGTTCAGTGCGCGCACGGGCCACATCCATCTCATTTGCCAGACCGCCCTGGAAGCGGCTTTGCTGGAGCTTCAGCGCCTCGCCACGGAGGTCGATGGTTTCCTGCAAAATCCTCCGCTGGGAGTCCAGCGATGCCGCGAGGAAATAGTTCCTCGCCACCTCCGCCGCGATGACGAGCCTTTGCGTGGCCACCTGCTCGATGGCCGCCCCTTCGCGTGCCTTCGCCGCCTCCACTCCGCGTCGCACCTTGCCCCAGAGATCGACCTCGTAGTTCAATGTCAGGAAGCCTTGATGCCTGTCACGCTCCAGTAAAGGAAGCGGGACACCGGGTGGCAAATTTGCACTGAAGCTGCTGCCGGAGGAGCGCTCCAGCGTCACCGCATTTTGCATGCCGAACTGCGGCAGCCAGTCCGCCCTCTGCACACCGGTCATCGCCCGGGCGGTCTCCACACGAGCCAGGGCACCCGCGAGATCCTGATTGTTCGCAAGCGCCTGCTCCACCAGTCGATTCAGCGTCTGGCTGCGATACAGCGTCCACCAAGCATCCGGCAGCGCGAGGTCACTGATGCCCGCCTTGTTCTTCCAGCGCGTGCCGAGATTCACCTCCGGAAGCTTGAAGTCTGGACCGACCGTGCAGGAGGCGAGAGACAGCCCCAACGTGATGGCAGCGCACAATGACGAAGGAGTAAGGGCAAATGACGAGGACATGAGAAAGGACTTGGTTCACGGTTCAGGAGATTTCGTCATTCGTCATTCGGAATTCGTCATTCCACACAAGCCGCGTATTTTCCCCCAAAATCACATCAACGACCTCACCCAGCCATGAGCATCCCCCTCGAAGAACTCCAGTCCGCCCTGTCCTCCGTGCAGGAAGAATTGCAGCGCGTCCGCCAGCGGCTCGATGAGCTGGAAAGGGTGGTCTCCATCGAGACTGATGACGATGGCATCCGCCACGTGTATCTGGAGTGCCATGACCTCGTCGTCCGCCCGGCGCATGACCCGCGCTGGATCTCGCTAAACCTCAGTGCCAGCCAGGATGGCGGCTACATCCACCTATTCCGCAAAGACGAGGTCACTGTCGGCGCAGAACTCTCGCTGGATGCCGATGGCTCACCACAGCTCTTCCTGCGTGGAAAAGATTTCGAGCCGCGCGTCAGCATCTTCACGCAAGACGACTGCGGACTCATCGCCGTTCATGCCGAAGCTGGCCGTCCCGGAGCCCTCATGCGTGCCCAGCCTCGCGGCGGTTCCGTGGCTGTTTTGCAAAAAGACGGCAGCTCGCGCGGTGTGCTCGTCCACGACGATGGCGAGATCACCGAAGACGGCATCGTGAAGCCACCTGCAACCGACCTTCTCTTCGCCAATGGCGATCTGCACACACTGGTAAAACTCCACTCCGATGGCGAAGGCGGCCTGCTCAGCCTCGGCCCGCCGGGGCAGGCGGATGCCATCGCCCTCGTCGCCCGTGAAGACGGTCCCGCTCTCATGATGCACAGCCCTGCCGAGCTTCACAGCATCTCCATGATGGCGCTGGATGGCTCCGCACAAGTCTGCGTGCATGAAGGAAAAGTGCCTGGCACTGGCTACGAGGCGCACATGGCCGCTGGTGAGTCCGGCAGCAGTCTGGCTCTGCGTGGCGAGACCTCCGAAAAGGCCATGGACATCTCCGCACTTGATATGGCGAGCAGTCTCACGCTGCATGATCGCGATGGCGAACCACGCGTCATGCTCGCTCATCATCACGACAGTCATTCCGCCCTCACCCTGCAATCCACGGGTGATGAAGACGGCTTCCGCGCCATCGCCAGCGGCGAGGTTTCCTCCGTCGAGCTCATGTCGCCCAGCGATCCAGAAACAAAAATGCTTCACGCCGTCACAGCCGAGAAGCCCGTCATCATTTTGCAAAAGGATAAACGCCCCATGCTCATGCTCGGCGAGGGCGATCAAGGCGGCGTCATCTGCGCCTATGGCAATGCTGGCGGTCAAGCCGGCATCGCCACGCTCTCCGGCGGTCCCGTGACAGGCTCACTCCTGCTCTCCACCGCCGATGGCACCCCGCAGCTCACGCTCGACTCCACTGATCACGGCGGGCGTCTGCTCATAAATAACGACCTCGGCTTCCAGCGCGTGGCACTCGGCGTGTATCAGGAGGCCGGTGGCCTGCACCTGAACAACACCGGCAGCATCGGAGTCCAGGCCGTGGCATCTCCGAAGGGAGGCATCATCATCGTCAACGATCCCGATGGCGATGTCGCCGCGACTCTGCCCGAACAAGCTGGAGAAGATTCCTCCGAATGGGGCAAGCTACCCGACAGCTTCTGAAGCATCGCCTTGCCACATGGAAATGAAGGCCTACATCGCAGCATGACACGCACAGGCATCGGATACGACGTTCACCCTTTTGAAGAAGGCCGCCCCCTCATTCTCGGCGGCGTAGAAATTCCACACACACACGGCCTCAAAGGCCACTCCGATGCCGACGTGCTCTGCCACGCCATCGCCGATGCCGTGCTCGGAGCCATGGGCCTACCAGACATCGGTTACTATTTCCCGCCGAGTGACATGAGCATCGAGGGCATCTGCAGCCTCCGTATTTTAGAGAAGTGCGCCGCACTCGCAGCCGGAAAAGGCTACACCATCGAAAACGTGGACTCCACCCTCATCGCCGAAGCCCCCCGCGTGATGAAACATGCGGCCTTGATGAAGGAAAAGCTCGCTGCCGCCCTCGGCATCCAGCCCGATCAAGTCGGAGTCAAAGCCACCACCAACGAGCGCATGGGCTTCGTCGGCAGAGAGGAAGGCATCGCCGCCATGGCCGTGGCTTGTGTGGTGAAGTAGCGAGACAAAGCGGAGGCGGAGAGGCTCGAAAGCCTCCTTCGAAGAACTTGGCTGCACTGATCTGCCGATCCGCACATGCCGGTTGCAAAAGCACCCGTCCTGTCCTGCTTCAGAGAATGACAGAGTCACTCACCCAACACCTCCAACGCACCGGCGTCATCGCCGTGCTCATGATCGACCGTGCTGACGATGCCGTGCCGCTCGCGCGGGCCTTGCTCGCGGGAGGAGTGGATTGCATCGAACTCACGCTGCGCACCGATGCCGCGCTCGAATGCCTTCGGCGCATCCGGGCTGAGGTGCCGGAGATGACCATCGGTGTCGGCACCATCCTTACGCCGCAGCAGGTCAACGATGCCAAGGAAGCAGGGGCGAGCTTCGGCGTGGCTCCGGGGATGAATCCGCGGGTCGTTGCCGAGGCGAAACGCATCGGCCTTCCTTTCGCACCGGGAGTTTGCACGCCGACGGACATCGAACTCGCCATCGAGGCCGGATGCAAGGTGCTCAAGTTCTTCCCCAGCGAGCCCAGCGGCGGCCTTGCCTACCTGCGCGTGATCTCCGCGCCTTTCATGCACCTCGGTGTGCAGTTCATTCCGCTCGGCGGAGTCGGTCCGGCAAATGCAGCGCAGTATTTGCAGGAGCCATCCGTGCTCGTGCTTGGCGGT
This sequence comes from Prosthecobacter sp., assembly GCA_044373575.1. Lineage (GTDB taxonomy): Bacteria > Verrucomicrobiota > Verrucomicrobiia > Verrucomicrobiales > Verrucomicrobiaceae > Prosthecobacter. Next base: position 5,150 of record JBILPY010000063.1, read on the forward strand.
TCGTGGCTCGCGCCGAAGGATTTGATCGCCAAGGGCGACTGGGCGGCGATCACGAAGCTTGCTCGTGAGGCCAGCGATATCGTCAAACAAGTCCGCCCATGAGCCGCGTCGTTACTTTGGGCGAAATCATGTCCCGCATCGCTACGCCGGGCTTCGCTCGGTTTCAGCAGGCCATGCCGGGCAGTGTGAATGTCACCTTTGCCGGTGCGGAGGCCAGCATCGCGGCATCGTTGGCTTATCTCGGCATCGACGCGGCTTTTGTCACCACCTTGCCGCAGCACGCCATTGCTGATGCCTGCATCGCAGATCTGCGCAGTCTCGGTGTCGAAACGAAACACATCCTGCGCACGCCAGAAGGCCGCCTCGGCATCTACTTCCTCGAACACGGCGCGAACCAACGGGGCAGCAACGTCATCTATGACCGCGATGGCTCCTCCGTGGCGATCACACCCGCTTCCGCTTACGATTGGGAGACGATCTTCACTGGCTGCGAATGGTTCGTCATCTCCGGTATCACGCCCGCCATCTCGCGCAATGCCGCGGAGGTCGCGCTCATTGCCGTGCAAGAAGCTGCGCGTCGTCAAATCAAAGTCGTGTGCGACATGAACTACCGCACCAAGCTCTGGCGCTGGGAGCCGCCGCTCTCCGCCCGTGATCTCGCCACGCGCACGATGAAAACACTGATGCCCTTTGTGAACGTCTTCGTCGGCGGTGCCAGTGATGCCACCGCGACGCTGGGCGTCGAAAGCACGGGAGACCACCGCGCTCTTGCCGCGCAGATCGTGCAGCAGTATCCCAATCTCACGCACGTCGCCATGACCGTGCGTGATGGCTCCAGCGCGACGATGCAATGCTTTGGCGGCACGCTTTACGAAGCCGCCACTCAGACGCTCCACACTGCAGCACCGTATCCGATCACTCACGTCGTTGATCGCCTCGGCGCTGGTGATGCCTTCACGGCTGGCCTCGTCTTTTCATTCCTCCAGAGGGCCGATCCCCAGATCGCCATCGCGTTTGCGACCGCCGCTGGCTGCCTCGCCCATTCCATCGAAGGCGACTACAACTACAGCACCCGCGAAGAAATCGAAGCCGTCATGCAAGGTGATGCCGGAGGCCGAGTGAGTCGGTAGAGCGAAGCAAAGCACCCCTCTCGCTCCCGCGAGAGGAGCACAGCGTTCACGCCAACACCAAGCGCCCCCGAATTTCGAGGACGTTGCTTTTCTGCGCCAGCCCTCAACTCATCACGCGGAGCGATGATGGCTACTTTGCTCGCGCGCGATTCGTGAGCTGTGTGTGATCACTTCGCCGCCTTCTTGCCCTTGCCTTTTCCCTTCGCGCCTTTGGGGGCGTCATTCTTCTTCCAGAGGTCGATGGGGACAGCGTTCGCCTGATTCGCACCGGGAGTGCTGCGACCATTGGCGACGAGGGTTTCGAGCTGCTTCGTGAGCTTGGCGACGATCTCGGGATGCTCGGCCTGGACGTTCTTGGTTTCACCGAGATCATCCTCTAGATTGAAAAGTTGTACAGGCGGTGAACCCGCGGGTTCCTGACCGGGGCGTGGATCACTCCAGCCACCGCTGCCGGGGCAAAGAGCGAGCTTCCACGGACCTTCACGAACAGCGAAGTAACCTCCGATGCTGTGGCTGACGAGCGACCTGCGCTGTAGTCCCTTTACAGGCTGACCCAGCAGCGTTGGCAGGAAGCTGAAGCTGTCTTCGGCGGCGTTTTCAGGCAATACAGCGCCCGTGATCTCGGCCGCAGTGGCGGTGAAGTCGGTGAGGCAGGTAAGCTGTGACGTGGTCTGTCCGGGCTTCACTTTCGCAGGCCAGCGAACGAGGAAGGGTACACGATGCCCTCCCTCGTAAATGTCCGCCTTGTGACCACGATAGCTGCCGCTCGGGTTGTGTCCTTTGGCGAGAAGCTCGGGGTAGTTCGCGCTCGGGGAACAGCCGTTGTCGCTGGTAAAGATGAGCAGCGTGTTTTCAGCGATGCCTTGGTCATCGAGCGATTTGAGCAGGCGGCCCACTTCGGCGTCGGTTTCCATGACGAAGTCGCCGTATTGGTTCAGCCCGCTTTTGCCGCGCCACGTCGGGTTTGGCAGGATGGGTGTGTGTGGCGAGGCGAGCGGAAGGTAGAGGAAGAATGGCTTGCTTGCTTTGGCATCCGCCGACTTGCCGCTGATCCAGGAGATGGCTTTGTCGATGAAGGTGGGCAGCACTTCGTAGCCGGTGAAGCCGGGCGCGGCAGGGCCTTTGCGGGTGTAGCCTTTGGTTAAACCCTGCACCATTTCGATCTCACGATCTTCGGTGGGTTGTACGGTGACTTTGTTTCCTTCGATGAAGACATACGGCACCATGTCCAGCGAGGCGGCGATGCCGAAGTAGTGGTCAAAGCCGACGCTGAGAGGTCCGTTCGTGTGCGGCTTCGTGAAGTCCACACTCCAGGCCTGCTCGCGCGACTCGATGTTCATCTCGGCGACGGTCTTCTCGTCTTTGATCACCCAATCCATCCCAAGGTGCCATTTGCCAACTGCGGCGGTGTGATAGCCCTGCTCTTTGAGCATGGAGGCCACGGTCATGCGACCTTGCTCGATCAAACGCGGGCTGAGTCCACCGAGCACGCCCTTCTGGAGCTTCGTACGCCAATTGTAGCGGCCTGTGAGAGTCCCGTAGCGCGTGGGTGTGCAGACGCTGGAAGGCGTGTGCGCATCCGTGAAGATCATGCCTTCACGCGCGATTCGATCCATGTTGGGGGTGGCGATCTTGCCTTCTGGATTTAGGATGCGGACGTCACCCGTTCCTAGATCGTCGCAGAGGATGAAGATGATGTTTGGTTTATCCGCGGCGCGGCTTGGAGATGGGACGGATAGGACCGATGCGACGGATAGCAGGAGTGAGAGGAAGGGGCGCATGGCGGTGGTTATTCGGCTTTCTTCTTTCCTTTGCCTTTACCTTTCTTCGGCTGCTCAGATTCGGGTTCGCCGTCGAAGGCTTTATTCCCGTGTGTGAAGCGCGGTGGCGGGATGACTTCTTTGACTTCGGTTTGCAGGCGGGCCAGCTCGGCTTTGAGTTCCTTCACCGTGTCGGCGTAGGCGGGGTCGGCGTAGAAGTTTTTGGTTTCGAGCGGGTCGGTTTGGCGGTCGAGCAGGTCCCAGTCATCGACGTCGGGTTTGTAGTAGTGGACGAGCTTGTAGCGATCTGTGATCACGCCGTAGTGCGGGCGGACGCGATGTGGCACGGGATACTCGTAGTAGTGGTAGTAGAAGGATTTGCGCCAGTCGGCGGGGTCTTCGCCTTTGAAAAGGGGGACGAGGCTGCGGCCCTGCATGTCGCTCGGCTGGGGCTGGCCGCCGAGGTCGAGGAAGGTCTGCGCGAGGTCGAGGAGGGAGATGATTTTGTTATTCGTGGTGCCGGGTTTAGCCACGCCGGGCCAGCGGACGAGGAAGGGCGTGCTGAGGGACTCCTCGAAGATCCAGCGCTTATCAAACCAGCCGTGCTCGCCGAGGTAGAAGCCCTGGTCGCTGCTGAGGATGACGACGGTGTTTTCGGCCAGGCCTTCTTTGTCGAGGAAGTCCAGGGTGCGCTGCACGCTCTCGTCCACGGCCTTCACACAGGCGGTATAGTCGTGCATGTAGCGCTGGTAACGCCATTTGATGAGTTCTTTGCCGCTGAGGTTGGCTTCGCGGAATTTAGCATTCCGGGGCTCATAATACTCGTTCCAATACTTGCGCTGGTCAGGGGTGAGATTGCCGGGAGTCACGAGTTTGGCATCGCGCTCGGTGAAGGTGCGGTCGATGCCCATGTCGTGGTCGCTGACGGCTTTGCTGCGGCCTTCGAAGGTGTCAAAGAGGGTGGAGGGCTCTTCATAGACGCGGTCTTTGTCATGGCCCAGGTGGCGGATCGGCGGCTCCCATTCACGATGCGGTGCTTTGTGCTGGAGCATGAGCATGAAGGGCTTCGACTTGTCGCGATTCTTGAGCCAGTCGAGGCCGAGATCGGTGACGATGTCGGTGACGTAGCCTTCGTGCTTCACGTTCTTGCCATTGTCGATCATGGCGGGGTTGTAGTAGGCACCCTGGCCTGGCAGGACGTTCCAGTAGTCGTAGCCGACAGGGTCGGTCATGAGGTGCCATTTGCCGATGACGGCGTTCGTGTAGCCGGCCTTTTGCAGGAGCTTGGGAAAGGTCAGCTGGCTGCTGTCAAAGGTGCTGTTGCTGTTGTTGTAGAAGCCGTTGAGGTGGGAATACTTGCCCGTCTGGATGACCGCGCGCATCGGGCCGCAGATGGAGTTTGTGACGAGGCAGCGGTTGAAGCGAATGCCCTCCTTTGCGATGCGGTCCAGAGCCGGAGTCTCCAGCAGCTTCCGCTTTTCCCCGTAAGCGCTGATGGCCTGGCTGGCGAGGTCATCGCAGAAGATGAAGAGGATGTTGGGCCGATCAGCCGCGCACAGAGTGGCGGCGAATGACAGGAAGGTCAGAAGAGACAGGAGGGACTTCATGGGCGGCTGGTAACGCGGTCGATGGCGGATAGCTTACTGGAAATACAAAACGGCTGCCAGTCGCCCGGCAGCCGTTTTGAGAATAATGAGTGAGGATTACTTCTCGATCTTCAGAAGCTCGACTTCGAAGATGAGGGTCTCGCCTGGGCCGATGTCAGCACCTGCACCAGCGTCGCCATAGGCGAGGTCGGAAGGGATGAAGAACTTGAACTTCGAGCCCACGGACATGAGTTGGAGGCCTTCGGTCCAGCCTTTGATGACTTCCTGCACGCCGAAGGTGATCGGCTCACCGCGCTGCACGGAGCTGTCGAAGACCTTGCCACTGGTGAGTGTGCCATGGTAGTGGACGTTCACTTTGTCGGTCGGCACGGGCTTGGCACCGTCGCCTGGCTTGACGATCTCATACTGGAGACCGCTGGCGGTGGTCTTCACGCCTTCACGCTTGGCATTGTCAGCGAGGAACTTGGTGCCTGCGGCCTTGGCTTCGACGGACTTGGCGGCGGCTTCTTTGGCCATCTCTGCCTGGATCTCGGCCATGCGGCTCTGCATGTATTTTTCAAAGACGCCCATGGCGGCTTCGAGCTCGGCCTGAGGATACTTGGATTCCTTGCCAGCGACGACGTCACGGATGGCAGCGGCAAAGGTATCGACATTGATGTCCACTTTTTGCTGTTTGAAGTTACCACCAATCTGGCGGCCGATGAAATAGCTGACCTTTTCCATGTCAGGCTGGGCGGCAGGTGCTGCAGGTGCGGTGGCGGCAGGTTTCACGGCTTCTTGGGCGTTCAGGGTGGTTGAGGCGGCGAGGGCAGCCAGGGCGAGGCAGGTTTTGAATTTCATAAACGGGCGGCGAGACTCAGGGTGAAGTTTGAAATGGTCAACCGAAGAAACTGGCAGTTATACGCCCCCCAGAAACGGGCTTGAGCAGCCGCGCAGTCTTGCCACCATGCGCGCCCTTATGTCCGCCATTCCTTCCCAATTCGAGAACGTCACCGCCATCACCAAAGCCAACGTCTATTTCGACGGCAAGGTGGTGAGCCACAGCATCCTCTTTGCTGACAGCAGCAAGAAGACCCTGGGCCTGATCTACCCCGGCAGCTACCATTTCGGCACGGACAAGGCCGAGCGCATGGAGATCGTGGCTGGCACCTGTGAGGTGAAGCTGGACGGCAGCGAGGCGACGACGACCTACACAGGAGGGCAGTACTTCGATGTGTCGGCGAAGTCGGGCTTCGACATCGCGGTGGCCGATGGCATCTGCGAGTATATTTGCTCGTTTATCGACTGAGCCGGGCAGGTCACTGCACCTTTGCCCACTCCTCTTTCAGCACGGGAGTCAGGATCTCCGTCCACTTCGCATAGCCCGACGGGCTGAGGTGGAGGAGGTCATCGACGTAGTACTCACGAATGGGCTGCCCTTTGGCATCGGCGAGGTAGCTGGTGGTATCGACATAGCGCACCCAGTCCTTGCCCTTGGCCCAATCAGCGAGCTTTTGATTCAGCTCATGCACCTGGGGCATCTGGGTGAGGCGCTTGATGGCGATCTTCACGGAAGTCACGATCACTCGTGTCTTCGGTGAGCGTTCGTGGACGATGTTCAGAAACTTCGTGTAGTCTTCGAAGGCCTCCTGAACCGTGAGCTTGGCATTCAAATCATTGCTGCCCGTGTAGGTGACGAGCACCTTTGGCTCATGGCGGAAGACGACGGTGTCGGCATAAACGGTGAGGTCATTTGCCACGCTGCCGCCGAAGCCGCGATTCAGCGCGGGCAGGCCGGGGAAGTCCTCTTTCAGCGTGGTCCAGCGACGGATACTGGAACTGCCGGTGAAGACGATGCCGCCCTTTTCAGGCTCCTGCTTGGCAAAGGCGGCGATGTCCTTGGCGAAGCGCTCGGGCTTCGGGCGCGGGGTCTGGGCATCGCTGCACACGGTGCTGAGGATGAGCAGAGGGAGGAAAAGCACTGATGAGAATTTCATGGGAGTGGTTGGTGGGTGTGGAGTTGTTACCCAACGCTCCAGCCTTGACCATCCAAAATCTGCCGCAGTGGTCTCCCGGCTCAGGATTTGGCATATCATGCCCTGGGCTTGTCCAGTTTTGTCAGCCGGGTTTCTTAGCGTGAAAACGGAGGATCTGCGTCGTTAGTGGTGGTGATGAAGACTTCCTTCGCCCTTTCCCTGCTACTCGTTGCCTCCGCTCAGGCCGTCGATTTCAATCGCGACGTGCGCCCTGTGCTCGCGCAGCAGTGCTTCACCTGCCACGGCATGGATGATCACGGCCGCAAAGGCAAGCTGCGCCTCGATTTGAGCGAATCCGCCCATGGCAAAGGCAAGTCCGGCGAGATCGCCATCGTCCCTGGCAAACCAGATGCCAGCGAGGTCATCAAGCGCATCCTTTCGATCGATGAAGACGAGATCATGCCGCCACCGCACACGAAGAAAGTCATGTCGGACAAAGACAAGGCCACGCTCAAAGCCTGGATCGCCGAAGGAGCGAAATACGAGGCACACTGGGCTTATTCGCCGCCGAAACCCTCCACTGATCCGAAGGCGAACATTGATCACTTCATCCACAAGCGCCTCGAAAAAGAAGGTCTGAAACCTTCGCCAGAAGCCGACGCCTACACGCTCGTCCGCCGTGTGTACCTCGATCTCATCGGCCTGCCGCCCACGCCTGCCGAAGCGGATGCCTTTGTGAATGACAAATCACCCGATGCTTATGACAAGCTCGTGGACTCTCTTCTGAACTCCAAACGCTACGGCGAACGCTGGGCGCGGCGCTGGCTGGATCTCGCGCGTTACGCGGACACAAACGGCTTTGAAAAAGACCGCCCGCGCCAGATCTGGCCTTATCGGGATTGGGTCGTGAAAGCGCTAAATGGTGACATGTCCTTTGATCAATTCAGCATCAAACAAATCGCTGGCGACATGCTTCCCAACGCCAGCGCCGAAGACCTCATTGCCACCGGCTTTCATCGCAACACGATGCTGAATGAAGAAGGCGGCATCGACCCGAACGAATACCGCTTCTACGCCATGGTGGACCGCGTCGGCGTCACCGGCACGGCCTGGATGGGCCTCACGCTGAACTGCTGCCAGTGCCACACGCACAAATACGATCCCATCCTGCACACCGACTACTACAGCGTCATGGCGCTACTGAACAACGCTGACGAACCGCTCTATCATATCCCCACGCCGGACATTGAGGTGCAGCAGAAGGCTCACACCGAGCGCATCGCAAAGCTGGAGGTCGATCTGCCGAAGAAATTCCCCGGTGGTGATGCGGTGATGGAGAGCCGGTTTGCCGGCTGGATCGCCGACGAATCAAAGATCGCTTCGTCATGGCAAATCATCCGTCCCGCAGCCATGAAGACCACCATGCCGCATCTGGAGCAGCAGCCCGACGGCTTCATCCTCGGCAGTGGAGACATCTCGAAGAGCGATGTCTATGATTTGAGCTTCAAAGCGCCGATCCAAGGCGTCACCGCGATCAAACTCGAAGTCGCCAGCCATCCAAGCCTGCCGAATGACGGCCCAGGCCTCACCAACTATGAAGGTCCACTCGGCGGCTTCTTCCTCAGCGAACTGCAAGCCTTCCAAAACGGCCAGCGCGTCAAAA
>JBILPY010000455.1:0-4067 GCA_044373575.1 Prosthecobacter sp.
CGTCTTCGCCTGCGAGGAGGTAGGTGGTCTTGCCGCTGACGCCGCTGCTGACTTTGCCGCCGTGGCTGCGGATGGTCTCGGCGATCTTTTCCCGTTCCTCGCTCAGTGACCCGGTGATGACCCAGGTGGTGCCGGCGAGCTTGTCGCTGGCGGCCACGACTTCCTGCTGGGCAAAGGTCAGGCCACTGACGCGGAGGCGGCTCAGGAGTTCCACGTTCACTTCGTCGCGGAACCACGCGAAGAGGCTCTGCGCCACCACATCGCCGATGTCGGGGCACTGCACGAGCTCCTCGACACTCGCGGCGGCAACAGCGTCGATGCTGCCGAAGTGCTCGAGGAGCTTCCGAGCGCCTCCAGCGCCGACATGGAGAATGCCGAGGCCGAAGACGAGACGCCAGGCGGGCTGGGCTTTGCTGGCTTCGATGGACTTGAGGTAGTTGTCGATGCTCTTCGTTCCGACGCGCTCCAGGCGGGCTAGCAGGAGTTCATTCAAAGCGTAGAGGTCGGCGACATCACGGACGAGCTTGAGCTCCACAAGCTGCGCCACGACCGACTCGCCGAGCCCGCTAATGTCCATGGCTGCTCGGCTGACAAAGTGCTCAATGCGGCGCTTCACCACCTCGGGGCAATGCGGATTCGGGCAGCGGATGACGACCATTTCTTCATCCTTGCTCACGCCCGTGCCGCAGATCGGGCAATGCGTAGGAACGGCGATGACTTGTTCGGCTCCGGTGCGCTTCTCGGTCTTCACGCTCACCACGGCGGGGATGATTTCCCCGGCTTTTTCGATGATGACGAAGTCGCCGATGCGGATGTCCTTCCGCTCGATCTCCTCGAAGTTATGCAGCGTCGCATTGCTCACCGTGCTGCCGCTGACAAAGACGGGCTCCAGCCGCGCCACAGGCGTCAAAGCGCCGGTTCGCCCCACCTGGATGTCCACCGCGAGCAGTTTTGTTTCGGCCTGCTCGGGCTGATATTTATATGCGATGGCCCAGCGTGGAGCCTTGCTGGTAAAGCCCAGCTCCCACTGATCGGTGAAGCTGTTCACCTTGATCACCGCGCCATCGGTCTCGTAAGGCAGCGACTTCCGCTTCGCGTCCAGATCACGGATGGCGGCAATGAGTTCCTCCGCACAGTTCGCGTGCCAGATGTGATCCGCTTTGCGCAGTCCGGCACGGTTCAGCAGGTCGTGCATGTCGGTCTGGGACTCCACCGCGATACCCGAGGCATCGGCGAGGCCGTAAAAGACGATGTCGAGAGGTCGCTTCGCCACGATTTTGGGATCGAGCAGCTTCAACGTGCCTGCCGTCGAATTGCGCGGATTGGCGAAGGGCTGCTCGCCAGCCTCTTCGCGCTCCTGATTGAGCTTGGCGAAGACCGCCTTCGGCATGAAGACCTCCCCGCGCACCTCGAAGTTCTGCGGGCCATCGGCGGGCAGCCGCAGCGGCAGGGTTTTGATGGTCTTGAGGTTGTTCGTGACGTCGTCGCCCGTCTGACCGTCGCCACGCGTGGCACCATGCTTGAGGATGCCGTTTTCATAACGAATGGAGATGGCCACGCCGTCCACCTTCGGCTCGATCACGCAGTCGATCTGCTCGCGGCCGAGACCTTTTTGCAGGCGGGCAAAGAAGGCCGCGAGTTCTTCCTCCGAGTAGGTGTTGTCCAAACTCATCATCGGCACCGAATGCCGGATCTGCGTAAAGCCCTCCAACGGCGCACCGCCGACCCGCTGCGTCGGCGAATCTGGCGTCAGCAAATCCGGAAACTGCGCCTCGATGGCCTGAAGCTCCTTCAGCAACGCATCAAACTGCTGGTCCGAGATGACCGGCCGCGCCTCGACATAGTAGAGGCGGTTGTGCTTCTCGAGTTCAGTGCGGAGAAAGTCAGCGCGGGCGGCGGCTTCGTCGTGGGTCATGCGCCCTGATTAGCCAGAAAGAAGCGCTTTGGAAATGTGAAAGTACGATTCACAAGAGCTCCCCCATCCCACCATTCATGATCCATGTTTTCAGCGGCGTGAACTGCGCGGCGTCGATGGGGATGGCGCAACCGAAGGGCGCGGCATTCACGGAGGTGAGATCGACCGATCCAGCCTGCACATCCAGAGTAGGGAAACCCAGCTCGTGGCGGCGATAATAGCCCGGGTGACACCGCAGAGCTTCTTCCTGTAACTCCGCCGAATACATGCTCAGACCACGGAAGTAGTGGTGCCCGTTCCGCTCCACGTGCGGGATGCCCAAGGCGGACATCATGGCGAGATCCTGGAGCACGGAGACCGGGCCGACATTGGCGAGATCTTCACCACTGAGGATGGTGGGGCGCTTCATGTTTGGGGCGCGGACTTTCAGAAGGGCGGCATTCGCCAGACCTTTGACGATGCCTTTGCAGCTCTTGTGACTCGTGCCGCTGTAGCCGAGATCCAAGGCGCGCGGCAGATCGGCGAGCGATCCATCCGATTCATCAATGATCATCCCCGGCCCATCACTCCAGCCTTGCAGAGCCGGGGCCACATCATCCTTCAGTGCATGATCACGGTGCAGCGGTTGCTCGATGAGGAGCAGGCTTTCAAACAAAGGCGCGAGCTTCGCGTCCGCCTTCAGCGCTTCATAAAAGTCACGGAACGCCGCGAGATCAGTGAACTGCTCATTGCCATCCAGTGTGGCTTTGAAGCCCTGCGAACAGCCCGCCGTGAGCACCTCCGTGATCACCCGCAACCGTGGCAGGTCCACCTCCGACTGACCCGTGACCTTGATCTTAAAATAGCGCAGGCCATAGGCACGAATGGAGTCCGCCAGCGTGTCCGGCAGCCCATCATTGAGCTGGGGCGACTCCTCCGCCCGCAGCGGATCACCGAGCCCGATCGTGTGTCGCAGCGCCACTTGAGCCAGCGGCTCCTCAGGCAGCACTTGAGCCACTGAGATGTCCGCCAGTTCGCCACGCACCGCCCCCAGCTCGATTCCCAGCGCCTCTGACTTTAGCAGCAGATGCAGTGGAGTCGCAGCCGCTTTGCACAGCCCATCCAGCACCGCCCGCTCCATCAGGCTCACGCCCAGATTTGCCAGCAAAGGCGGTTGCTCCCGCAGCCCGGCCCAGCGCGACTGCTCATCATAAAGATCCCGCCACCATCCGAAGTAGTCCACCGGCTGCTGCGCCGCGTTCTCCGCGATGCGTGCCGCGTTCTGGATCACCGCCAGCATCTCCGCCACATCCTGCTCACAGGACGTCTCGGGATGCTTCGTAAACCACTTCGGCGCCAGCCCCTCCGAGGCCAGCCCCCGCACCAGCCTGCCATCCACCACCATCTCCGCCGTCACGAAGAGGTGCGGCAGCTTGATCATACTCGCGATCCCATATCTAAAGGGGAACCGGGTCTGCATCGGCAGGACGTGAAAATGGATGTCTGGGATCGTGAAGGTCATTGGTGCGACCATGACATCATTCCGCAGAAGTTGCATCCCCGCTGTAGCCGGGTAAATAGCCCGCCCCATGTCCGCCTCCACCAACCGCATCGACGCCCATTTCGCCCACCTCCGTGCTTCTGGGAAGCGCGCCTTCGTGGCCTATGTCTGCGCGGGTGACCCGACGCTGGATGCCACAATCGAGGTCGTCCTTGCCCTCGAACGTGCCGGGGTGGACATCGTGGAGCTGGGCGTGCCTTTCTCTGATCCGCTGGCGGATGGCGTGGTGAATCAGATGGCCGCTGACCGTGCCCTGAAAGCCGGAGCCTCCATGCCGAAGGTGCTGGAGATGATCCGCCAGCTCCGCACGAAGAGCCAGATCCCGCTCGTGCTCTTCACCTACCTGAACCCCGTGTACACCTACGGTTACGAGCGCTTCCACATCGATGCTGCCGCCGCCGGGGCTGACGGAGTGCTCGTCCTCGATCTCCCGCCGGATGAAGTCGCTCAAAACGCCGAACTGAAGCCCACGCCAGAGCTGCGCCACATCCAGCTCATCGCCCCCACGAGCCCTCCTGACCGCATCGCCAGCATCGCGAAGTGCGCGGAAGGTTTTGTTTATTACGTCAGTCGCCTCGGCGTGACTGGCGCGCAGGTGGAGATCGCCAGCGG
>JBILPY010000457.1:0-4066 GCA_044373575.1 Prosthecobacter sp.
GGCGTCATCGACAGGCGCGTTCGGCGTGAGCTTGTGCTTCGCCAAGCCCTTGGCGAGCAGGTCATCAATCCGCTTCGAGGCGGCGGAGGTGTCAGCAGCTTGAATGAGGGCCGATGTGCCGAGCACAGCGGCTGCGATGGAGAAGAGCAGCGTGGCTTTCATGCGACAACCAACGCAGCCTTTCCCGGCGCTCATGTCAGCACCGGACATCTTCGACAATGACAGCCCAACCAATGGCAAGATCGGTGCACTCAAGACTCGAAAAAATCTTGCTAGAAGGGCGCGGAGCTGAACGCAGCCGCGATAAATCACTGCCGTTGCTTTGCAAAAGCCTCGCCGCCTTTCTTTGCGGCTTCGACGTAGTAGGCCATCGCCATCAGGTGCTTGGTGAACTCGGCGCCGTCGATCTCGTCGCCCTTGATCCAGGAGCCGTCGGGCTGCTGGGATTGGAGCGCAGCGTTGGTTTTGCCCGCGACTCCTTTGGCCTTCTTTGACCAGCCTTTCTCGTCGGTTGGGCCAGAGCGCTTTTCGAGAATCGCTTCGCGTGGCTCTTTCGTGAGTTCCTTCAGCTTGGCGACTTCACTGGCGATGTGATCCATCTTGAAACCGTAGTGAGTGGGCAGGTTGCTGTCGTCATAGGTCAGCACATAAGTGTCCTTCACGAAGTAGAGCGGCTTGTTCGTCTGGAGTTCGTAGAAGCGGGCATACTGGCCGTCTGGCAGGGCGGAGCGCTCATACCAGGCGAAGGCGGCGGGGAGTGGTTTGAGGAACTTCTCATCACCGGTGACGATGTAGAGGTCGTGCAGGGTCTCCATGGCACCGAGACTTTCCCCGCCGGTGACGCAGGGCGGCTCGAACTTGCGTGCCCAGACGGGTTCCATGTCGAGGTTGTATTGCTGAGCCCAGCCGGGCTGTGGATCAGGCATCTGGGCGAGAATGAAGAAGTCCCCGGCTTTCTTCGCGCTGTTCAGGTAGCGCTCGTCCTTCATGTGTTCATGGGCACGGAGCAGCAGCTTCACGACCTGCTGGATGTTTCCGTCGTTCAGGGTGTAGAAGCCGGTGTATTTGACCTTCGGGAAGGTGCGCGACCACTCTTTAGGATAGCTGGCCTTCTTTACCGGCGTGGCGGGATCGACTGGCCCCTCGAACTGCTGCGGCCAGCCACCATTCGGGTATTGGGCGGCGAGCAGGCTGTCGAGACCGAACTTCAGAGCCTCTTGCAATACCGTGTCGTCTTTGCATTCAGGCAGATACGCTAACTCGAGGAGTAAGAGCAGTGCGGACTGGGTCTTGTTGTCGTCGAGTGTGCTCGAGTTGCGACGCTTGCCTTGCTCTTTGTCACCGGCCAACACTTGCTGATGGAGGTAGTATTGCTTCGCCTTCTCGGGGGCGAAATCAAAGTCGCTGTCCCAGCCTCCGGACGCGAGCTGGCATTCGATCAGTGCTTTGCCTGCGGCTTTGGCGGCATCAAGGAACTGCACATCGCCAGTGGCCTGAAAGGCTTTCACAAAGGCCATGCCAAGCGTGGTGGTTCCAGGGGGCTGGATGGAGATGATGGTCTTGGATTCGCTGTGCTCGGTCATGCCTGCACTGAGATCTTTTTTCCAGGCGGAGGCATAACCGCCATGTACGGAGAGCTTTGATGTGGCAAAGGCGGCCGCCTTTTTCATGGCGGCAGTCACAGCGGCGGGATCAGGCAGTGGATCTGCGGCGAAGGCGGCCAGGGGCAGGAGAAAGAGGGCGGAGGCAAGTTTCATGGCGGGGGAGGTGGCAAACGTGGGGAGGAAGGGCTCCTTTCGTGAGTGAGTGAACAGTACCGCCAAAAGATTTGCGGCGAGGCCCGGCGTGCGTAATCCCACCCTATGCCCGATCCCGCCTCCCGCCTTGGTTTGCTCATCGTCGTCTCCGGCCCCTCAGGCACGGGGAAGACCACGCTGTGCCGGAAGGTCTGCGCGGAGGGAAAGGCGGTGTTCTCCGTCTCCTGCACCACGCGCCCGCCTAGGCCAGGTGAGGTGGATGGCAAGGACTACTTCTTTTTGACCGAGGAAGACTTCCTGGCGCGGGTGGACCGTGGCGAACTCTTCGAATACGCCCGCGTCCACAATCGCTGGTATGGAACGCTGAAAAGCTACGTCTTCGAGAATCTCCGTCGAGGCGTGGATGTGCTGATGGACATCGACGTGCAGGGAGCGGCGCAGGTGCGCGGCTGCGAGGACGATCTCGTGGAGCAGTGCCTGACGGACATTTTTGTCATGCCGCCGAGTCTCGACGAACTCCGCGCCCGTCTCTCCGGACGCGGCACAGACAGCGCCGAAGTCGTGGAACTTCGGCTCAAGAATGCCGAGTCAGAGATGAAGCACTGGCACGACTACCGCTACTGCCTCGTGAGCGACACACGCGAGTGCGATGAGACCCGCTTCCGCTCCATCATCGAGGCCGAGCGGATGCGCAGCAGTCTGCATTTGAAGGCTTGAGGGGGCTCCATTTGGCAAAGTCTGGTTTATTTGACGATCACACCCGGCTTGATTCAACGCTTCGGTAGCGCCATGTTTCACACCACGCCACCCCGACCTATGATGGCGTGAGCCCCCACCCAACCCCATGTCCCCAACCCCCGAGCGCGCTGAATGAGTCTGCCTGAGATCGCTGGACATGAGCTATTGGACCTCGTCGGCAGCGGACGTTGCGGAGCCGTCTATCGTGCGAGTGCGCATGGCAAGGTTTGCGCGGTGAAGGTCTTCTCATCGATGGCGATCAACCGCAAGGCGCTCGCGACCGCGCTGCACGCCATCCAGCAGATGCCGCACCATCGGGGTGTGTTGCCTGTGGAGGAGGTGAATTTCGAAAGAAGTCCCTACTACATGGTCACGCCGCTCGTCGGCATGCTCACGAAGGACAGCCAGGGGCGCCGACTCTGGCAGACACCCACGCTCGAATCCTTGTGCCAGGGTAGCCTGCCGCCAGATCAGGCCTGGGCTTACATTTATCAAATCGCAGACGCGCTCGCCTGGCTGCACAAGCACGGCATCCCGCATGGCAACCTCCGCCCCTGCAACATCCTGCTGGAGGACGATGCCGAGTCGAGCATCCGCCTCACGGACATCGCCCAGGGCTGGGTGGGCGGCATTCACCATCTGGAACTGACAGATCACTTCATGCATCTCTGCCCCGAACAGGCGGAGAATCCCGATGGGGTGTTCGCCGGATACGGACCTTCATGGGATGTGTATGCCTTTGGGGTGCTTTCCTATCGCCTGCTGACAGGCCAGTTCCCGCGTGCGGGTCGAGCCTGGGCAGAACAGGTGGCGCTCGTGCAGCAAAAAGCTGCTGCAGGACTCGCTTACGGGATCGACAGCCAAGCCCTGCTCAACACCGTCCGCTCGCAGCCGAAAATCTCCTGGCCCACCGCCACCCAGTCGAAATGGGATGAGCGCCGCCGCTCCATCATCGAGCGCGCGCTTGATCTGAATCCCAGCGCCCGCTGGTCCGATGTACGTGAGATCGTGCGCGAGTTCGAGGTGCTGGAATCCGACTACCTGCTGGAAGAATCACGCGAGCAGACCGTGCTGGAGCGGAAGAAGCAGGTCGTCAAAGTCCGCACCCTTCAGACCATCGTCGTCGGCCTAGCCGCCGCACTCACCGTGAGCTGCATCTACGGGTTCCTCCAACTCCGCCGCGCGCAGAAGGATGAGGTCATCATCGCGCAACAGGACAGTGTTTTGCAGAAGGAGAAAAAAGTGCGCGATGACAAGATCGCCGAGCTCACCGGCCAGCGGGATGAGTCGATCAATCAAAAGAAAACCGCCGACTCCAATCTCCAGCATGCCCAGACCGCAGTGGACCAGTTCCTCACGCAACTTCTGCAAACTCCGACCAACAACCAGCTCGATGTCGAGTTTTCCAAAGGTCAGCTCACCGATGCACTGGGCTTCTGCATGGCTGGGCTGCCAGGACTGGAGAGCAATCCGCAGCTAGGTGTCGAGCGCCTCCGCGCGTATGGCAACATCGGCCAGATCCACCTCCGCATGCGCAATCTCGCCGATGCCATGACCTTCCTCGGCAAGGC
>JBILPY010000456.1:0-4066 GCA_044373575.1 Prosthecobacter sp.
TCGCGGGAGTGTGGCTCTTTGCCGGGAAGATAGGTGATCGCCATGAGGGGGGTGTTCGCTGGGGGCAGTATTCAGCTACGAAAGGGAGCGGCAAGCGGCTTTGTGAAAAAATTCACAAGCCCGCTTGGATCTTGGTTTTGACAGAGATTCGCTGCCTCAGATCACCGGTCCGGCCACATCGGCCCACTTGGCGTGCCATTCTTTGAAGACGATGGGGCTGATCTCGCTGGGCTTGATCTCGCTGCGACCACCCCAGAAGACGTTCGTGTATTCGAGCGGGATGCCTGTCTCGACGAGATGCTTGTCGATGGCGGCTTTGTGGGCCAAGACGGTTTCTTTGTCGGTGCCGTGGATGACGCCCATGATGTTGACGTTGGCGAAGCGCTCGCCGCCTTCACGCCAGTAGGCGTGGGTCATGATCGGATGACGCCCGACCTCGCCGCCGGCGCGTTCTTCCATGCCTTTGGGGACTTTCCAATGGAAGAGGGCATTGAAGCGGGTGACGCGGACGCCGCTGGCGCTCGGTTTGACGTGCTCCAGGAAGGTGGAGAAGCGGCCAATGACGCCTTTGGCATCCAGGCGTTTGGCGACTTCGCAGAATTTCTCCAAGGAGACGCCTGCATCCTTTGCGCGGCCAGCCCAGGGCTCGGGGCCGATTTCATCGGAGGAGAGGTCGCCTTTGAGGTGGAGCAGGACGTTCCATTCTTCGGCATCGAGGTCGGCGATGTTCGTGGTCATCATGACAGCGGGCTCGTCGGCCTTTTCACCGGGCTCCATGCTCTTGCGGCGGACATGGCCGACGCCGAGGGCGAAGATGCCGTGGGCCTGCATGGTGTAATAATCTTCGGCCCCGATGAGGCGCTTCAGGACATCGCAGTGGTCATTGATGTTGCGATCCTGGGGGACTTTCAGCGTGGTCCAGAGGCGGAAGTCGCTGCCACTGACTTCGCGATCGGTACTGCGGAGGACGACGTGACCGCTGAAGGGATCTTGTTTAAAGAGGAACTCAAAGGCGGCCTCAAGTTTGTCGGTCGGAACTTTCCAAGCGACGAGGGCACCTTCGGCAAGTTTGTTGGCCAGCAAGGTCTGGCGGACGCGGCGGATGACGCCGGCGGCGAGCATGGCGCGGATGCGTTCCACCACGGTTTCGAATGGCAGGCCACTTTCTTCAGCGATGAACTGGAAGGGATGCTGATGGAAGCCTTTCACACGGTCCTCACTGACGGCCAGGATGCGGGCGTTGATTTCTTCGGTGTGTTCGGTCGGGATCGAGGCGGCGGGAGTCATGTGGAGGAAAGGATCGGAGAGCATGGCACAGCTTTCACGCCGTGCGGGGCGCGACTCTTAGCGTCTCCCCTGAAAATGACAAGGCGGGGCTGACCTTGCACAAGCATCGGCCAACCCCGCCCTGACAAAAAACAACTCAACCCTTCAACCCCACCAGTGGAAATACTGGTTCATCCATCCCACGGCAGCGGCGAGGACACCGAAGACGATGACGAGTTCCACGAGCTTGCCAAGGCGCTGCTTCTGGCGGGCACGGCGCTGCACGAGCGGGATGCCGCTGGTCTGGCGCTTTGTCTTGGAAAAGACGGGCTCGGGGGCCGGAAGCGTGTTCCGAGTGCTGAGCCTGCGCTGGCGCATGGCCACGGGCGCGGAGGCGATGGTGCATTCGAGACGCTCGATCTCGTCTTCCAGCTCGCGGGAGCGGCTTTCAAGCTGCCGCATGTGCGTCTTCGAGGGCTTGGCGCTGGGGAGCGGCTGCGCCAGGAGATCCGAAGCGTAGCGCGGGCGTGGGGTGCGTACTTTTTTGTTCATGGCGGGAGCGTTTGGAGCGGTTTAGAACATCAGACGGGCGATGATCAGCAGCACGACGAGCGTGGCGATGAGGGCGGCATTGAAGGCGAATCCCCGGCGTGCCCAGGTGAGGAGATCGTCTTTATTACCGGAGGCAAACAGGACTTCACCTGCGGCCTGGACTTCAGCGGCCTCGTCCTGGGCCGTCATGGCGCTGTGGATGGGTGAAATAACGGCGGCCTCGGCCTGACTGGGGCGATGCTGAATGAGACGACGGACGCCTTTTTCATAGCTGGTCTCGGCCTCATTGAGAGAATCAAGCGCACGGTCGAGCTCGTGGTCGAGCTGGCTGCGCTGCCAGCGTTCAGGCAGGTAGGTTTTGAGATCGTCGAGCCGGTCTTCGAAGTCTTTCTGGGTAACGGCGAGGTCTTCCACCCGACGGCGGGTGTCTTCCAGCTCTTCCATGATGGAGCGGAGGGCGCGCTCGAGCTTATCTGTGACCTCCTTTTTACCGGAGACAAAGCGCTCCTGCTTCTGACGCAGGCCTTCTAGTATCTGTTTCTGGCGCTCCACTTCTTCCTGCTGAGCACGGAGGGCAGCGAGACGATGCTGGGCCTCGCGCACTTGCTGGTCCATGTCGTCCATCGTGTCATCGTCGTGCTGGCGGTAGGAAAACTCCGGTGCTTCATCAAAGCGGAGCACGTTTTCCTCGGGAACCGCGACGGCAGTTGAGGAGGCGGGAGCGACGGGAGAGGCTGTTCGACGGGACATAGGTATCGCTTTATTAGATTTAGCGATATGGATATTACAGATCCCTTAGATAATCCAGATTTTTCGTTTTCTTTTTCGCGAGCCACCAAGGTATTCCTCCGAACACTATCGTCAGAAAGGCTACGAATCCCAAAGCCGCACACTCGCCCCGCATGACCTCCCCCGGAGTCAGCGGCATTTTGTGCAAATCTGCACGCCAGGCCACGGCATCAGGAAGCGCCAAAGCAGCCGCACTGCCCAAAATAAAAAGGAAGCTGCCGATCAGACAAAGGGTACCCCCGAAACCCGAGATCACACGGGCGGGATTGGGCTCGCGGAAATTGGGCAGCAGTGCCCCGAGTGACAGTGCCATTGCCGTCAGGCCATAGCTTTGCAAAATCACCGCTCCGCAGAAGAACACCGCGCGCCTCAGTGGCAGTTGAAGCGAGACACTGGACATCACGACGAGCAGTGTGGTCAGCAGAGCCAGCACTCCAGCGATGAGGCGCAGCTTCAGGCTCATCACCCTCTCCAGTGGCAGCGGAGAAAGCCCAAGTATCCATAGCCGCTGCCCCTCCATGCTGAACTGCGGGAAGACAAAGCGCGTCGTCAGCGTGGACAGGGCAAGGCAGCAGACGAGCAGGTTCAGATGACTGATGACCAGCGTCCAAAACGGGTTCTGCAAATCGTAGCCGAGGTGGCGGAGATTCGAGCTGTACATCAGCAGCATGCCAAAGATCAGCAGACATTGCCCCCATTGTGTCGGTTCGCGGAGAAAGGTGCGCACATCTTTCGTCAGCAGTGCATGGGAGGCGCGGTCGAGCCGCAGCATACGCCGCCAGACATCGCCACCAGTCTTCCGGCTCTTTTGCCGGAACCAAGCCAGCTCTCCTGCACTGGCCTGGGCCTCAGGCGCAGCGGTCATCATGCGATGCCAGGCTGGGTAAAACATCGTCGCACCGAGCCGACCCGTCACCACGAGGGCAAAAAGCGCGTTCGCCAGCAGCGTGAGTAGATAAAACTCGGCCTGCCCATGCAGCCCGCGACTCGCAGCGAAGAGCGCCTCCGCCACCCACGAACTCGGCAGCAGCGGATGCATGCACACCTCCGTGTGGCGGAGCACATCGTGCAGACTCGCCACGATGTCCGTACCCTTTGAGGACTCCGGCGCACTGATCCAGTAACGCTGGAAAGCCATCAGCAGCAGCCCCACGGCCACAGCGATCACCACACGCCACCACCAGGGCCGCGCAAATCTCACCAGCAGCAGCAGCGCCCAGGTCGAGACATTCGCCGAGATCGTCACGAGGCAGATCAGCGCAGGCAGACCCAGCAGATAAAACATCGGCCCGCTGTGAAAAAGCTGCCCGAGCGCCAGCAGGATCGGTGCGCTGAGCACGATGAGTCCCCAGCTCGCCAAAGTCATCCCTTCCAACGTCTTCCACAGCACCAGACTGCGTTCCGGCAGCGGCAGCGCCACCTGCCACTCCATGTCCTTGCGGCGAAAGAGACCCATGCC
>JBILPY010000458.1:0-4063 GCA_044373575.1 Prosthecobacter sp.
GTAAAATCAAGCATCCGACAACTTTCCGATTGACTCAATTTCTTCAGAGAAGGGTGCAACTGGCTGACAAATTATTTCAAAGCATAGAATCAGACATCTTATTCAAGCAGTTGCATCCTGATCCCTTTATTGGTTCGGGATCAGCCGCCGATGATGATGGAGACTTCATCGCTCCACTGGCCGACGCGCTGGTCGCCGACGCGGAAGATGGCTTTGTAGGTCCATTTGGCCGGGGTGGCGGGTGCGGGCGTGGTGTCGAGATAATCAGGCGTAGTGTCCTGGCAGAGGGTGACGAAGCCCTGGCCGTTGCCACGGTCCACGAGGATCTCGACCATGTCGAGATAGGCGCTGTAACCCAGCCAGCTCCAGCGGATGAGCACCAGGCCGCCGCTAAGTTCCAGAGAGAGCTGGGGCTTCAGAATGCTGAAGTCCGGGCCGGTGTGGACGCTGCCCTCGATGCCGAGAGCCTCGCCAATGCCGATGTTGTAGGCGGGGTGAGCCTTGATCTGCTTCACCAAGGCACGGAAGCGGGCCTCAATGCCGGGAGGGACCGCCGTAACGACGGTAGGGAAGACCGCCGCCGCAGGCATACCACTGACGGGCGGAGTGCCACCCTCGCGGATGAGATCACGCCAGGCCGTCCACTGCTGGGCACACTGCGCGCAGATCTCCTGGCAGGCCACAGTGTAGGCGAAGTAGTCCGCATCGGCAGCCTGAGCCGTGATCTGGGCCGGAGTGAGCGCCAGCAGCGTGCTGTAGGCACCGATGTTGAGTTTAAAAGTGGTGAGCTGGTTGGAAAACTCAGCATCACGATTTTTGATGTAGTCTGATTTAGCCATTTTAGTGCGTTTTCTAGTTTGGGTTGGGGTGCTTACGGGAGAGGGGGCGGGCGGCAGGTAGGGGATGAATCCGGGATCACCCGGCTCACGGGCATAGCCGAGTCCATCCGGGCCAAAAAACAGGTTTCCGTCATCCCACAGGTAGGGCTGGTTGGGCGGGATGGAGTGGGGATTGAGATCGTCCCAGAGAAGCAGGCGCATGGCGGGAATGAGGAGACAGGAAGACGCGGAGACTTGGAGAGGGGAGACGTGGAAATGGCCGCAACGGGCTCAGGATCAATGCATTGAGTCCTGATTTTTGGGTGCGCCGCTGTGAAAGGTTGGTGAGGTACAATGATTGTACCGTGCGCCGCAGTGAAAGGTCGGTGAGGTGCAATGACTGTACCGTGCGGCGCACTGAAGTTCCGGTGAGGCGCAATGACTGTACCGTGCGGTGCGATGAAGTTCCGGTGAGGTGCAATGACTGTACCGTGCGGCGCGGTGAAGGTCCGGTGAGGTACAATGACTGCACCGTGCGGCGCACTGAAGTTTCGGCGCGCGACTGCAATGCCCGGGTGAGGTGCAAAAAGTGCCCGATACCCGCGAGGCATCCCGGCACAAAGCCTGAAAACCTCAGGAGGCCTGGCACTCGAAATCCGCTTAGCCCCCCGTTTTCCACCACGCCATTGGCCGCTACAGCCGTGAGCCGTGAGCGGCTGACTGGTGGTGGCGTGCGTGGTATTTTTCACGGACATAAGAAAATAAAACCAGACGCACTTAAAAAAGCGATAAAAAAGTTTACTCCTGCTTTGATCGTGCCGCGACAGCCTTTACTCGCTGGCAAAGCGCGGCATCATCAAAGTCAGAACCCCCACGGATGGCCAAATCGCAGACACCGAAGCCGAGATGGCTGAAAAAACTCCTCCTGACCCTGCTCATCGGCAGCGCGGTGGTGTGGGTGTTTGGGGAGGTTTACTTTAATTTGGGTAGCAATGCGGTGGCGCTGGCGGTGAGGAACAGCACGGAGCCGCTGCAAGTGCGCACGAAGCGTGGCGAGTGGCGGAAGGCGGCGGCCCTGACGCCGGGAGATCTGAACCAGGCGCTGATCCAACGTCATGCCGAGCCGGGGATGCGCTGGAGCACGCTGAAAGTCCGGCGCAGTGCCGGAGTGGTGGGAAACGTGGTGCAGAAGCTCTGCGGCGCGGAGCTGCATGTGGTGGTGATCATGCCGGAGACCTTTGAATTCATGACGAGCTTCCTGCCGAAGTTTGCCGTGACGACGGCGGAGGAGCGGCTGAAGGCGGACAAACTGGACTTCGCCATCACGGCGAACTTTCGTGATCCGAAGGGGAAGCCGCTGGGCTATGTGTATCACGAAAGCCGTCAGCTCAATGCTGCCTTCAAGGAGTGGAGCGGCAGCTTCTTTGTGAAGGGTGGGCGGCCTTACTTCGGACCGAAATCGCTGCTCGACGAGGTGCCCGGCGTGATCGAGGAGGCCACGCAGGGCTACCCGGCGGTGATGAAAAATCACACGGTGTTCTCGTATGTGGATCAGAAGCCGGACACTTACTTTGATGGATCGAAGATCACCTATCGCGCGCTTGCCGGGATGCGGCGTGATGGGGCCATCGTCTTCGTGCTTTCGGGCGATGGCGGTGTGATGAATGTGAGTGAGACCGCCGAGCTGGCCCGCAAGCTGGACATCCAGCACGCGACACTTCTGGATGGCGGACGCGCGCTGCAATACAGCATCGTCACGGAGGACGGGCCGTGGCATTTCGCCGCCGTGAACACGGAGCTGGATCTGCCCTGGTATCCGCTCGATCCGCAGCGCTCGCCGGTTTTCATCGGTGTCCGCAGGCGTGCGCCGCAGATCATCTCGGTCGGCCAGCCGCCGTGATGGGTTGGAATTCGCGCTTGCCTCGGGCAGGAGGCGCGGGATGAATGCGGCCCGTTTTTCCCCATGCCATCCTCGCCAGCCATCTCCGTCGTCGTGCCTCTCTACAATGAGGAGGACAACATCGTCGAGCTGCAACGGGAGATCGCCGCCGCCCTCGAAGGGCTGGATTACGAAATGGTGCTGGTGGATGACGGCAGCACGGATGCCACGGTGAGCCGTGTGCAGCGTGGAGATCGGGTGCGTCTCCTGGAGTTCGAGAAAAACGCAGGCCAGAGCGCGGCAATGCATGCCGGGATTTATGGAGCACGTGGCGATGTGATCGTGACGCTGGATGGTGATCTGCAAAACGATCCCGCTGACATCCGAGCGCTGATCGTGAAGCTCGATGAAGGCTTCGACCTCGTCTGCGGCTACCGTGCGAAGCGCAAAGACACGGCCTTCAAGCGCGTGCAGAGCAAGATTGCCAACGCCGTGCGCTCGCGTTTTGTCGGAGACAACGTGCGTGACACCGGCTGCACGCTGAAGGTGATGCGCCGTGAATGCCGGGAAGCACTGCTGCTCTTCCACGGCATGCATCGTTTCATCCCGGCTCTGATCGGTGGCATGGGCTGGCGTGTGACCGAGCTGCCGGTGAATCACCGCCCGCGCATCCATGGCGTGAGCAAGTATGGCTTTGGTAATCGTGCTGTGCGTGCCACGATGGATATGTTTGGCGTGCGCTGGCTCAACAACCGCCGACGGACCTATCGGATCAAAAACGATCCGTAAAAAGTTTCCGTCTTGACCATGATGGCCAGCCTCCTGCATTGTGCATTTACTGAAAAGGCGCCGCCGCTGGCATGAACTTACGCGAACAACTCCGACACATCCTTCCCGAGATCCTGCCCCAGGATCCCGAGGAAGCCATCAAAGGCACGGAGTTGATCCGTCTCGTCAGGCTGCGCCTGGGCGATGACTACAGCGATGCCACGCTGCGCTATCATTTCTCCATCCTCAGCTACGACTCCACCTCGCCGATTGCCAAGGTGGATCAGGGGCAGGGCTACTATCAGCGCACCAAGAAGTCTGGCGCTATCACTGGTTCGTCACGGCTGCTCTTCGGCGGCAGTGAAGTCGATGAAGATGTGATGCAGATGCGCTTCCAGCGTGTGATTGCCATTTATGAGCGGCTCAGTCTGCTGCGCTCGCACTACCCTTTTCAGCTTAATGGTTTTCAAGGCGAACTGCCCGAAGTGAAGGGCTTGTGGGACATCCCCGACCTCGTGGCTGCCGAGTGGGATCTGGAGACGGGCAGCGATGAAGTCACGCGCTTCGATGCCGGGATGCTCGATCTTCGTCGTCACCT
>JBILPY010000064.1:0-13218 GCA_044373575.1 Prosthecobacter sp.
ACCATTGATGTTTTACATCGTATCCAACGGACGGATGAAATCCACGACGCACGGTCAGATTTCCTGATCACAGACCTTTGGCAGCGAGTTCAAAGAACATCATGTGCTGCCAGGGGAGTCCATCGAACTCACGAGCCAGCTTCAGGCCGTTGGCGTTCATCTCTTTGGTGACCTGCACTTTGGTCATTTTATGTTCGGGCTTGATGGGCACTGTGTCGTCCTCGGCGCGGAACTCAACGAGGCAGATCTGACCGCCTGGCTTGAGGGCTTTTTTCATGCCATCCAGCATCGGCACAGGGTGGGAGAACTCATGATAGACATCAACGAGCACGATGAGATCACAGGAGTTCGGCGGAAGTTTCGGGTCGTGGTATTCGCCGATGATGGGTACGATGTTAGTGATACCTTTTTCGTTCACGCGCTCATTGAGCATGACGATCATCTCGGGCTGCACATCCACGGCATAGACCTTGCCAGTCGGGCCCACGGCTTCTGCGAAGGGGATGGTGTGGTAGCCATTGCCACTGCCCATGTCACAGACGGCCATGCCGGTCTTCAGCCGCAGTTCCTCGCGCATCTTGGTGGTGCCTTCTTCACGCTCGCGCTTGTTGCGGATGAGCCAGTTCGCCCCCTGCCAGTGCATGGTCTGAGCGATAACACGCCCCTCATACTCCGTCATCGCCGACGGGGGAATCGCTGGCTGCTGTGCGGTCGCCTGC
This sequence comes from Prosthecobacter sp., assembly GCA_044373575.1. Classification (GTDB taxonomy): domain Bacteria; phylum Verrucomicrobiota; class Verrucomicrobiia; order Verrucomicrobiales; family Verrucomicrobiaceae; genus Prosthecobacter. The sequence continues at coordinate 720 of JBILPY010000064.1, forward strand.
GTGAGGCAGATAAGAAGGAGGAGAGTGTGGCGCAGCATGGTGGTGGCGTTAGAAACGACGCCACATGGGCGCTGCGATCAAAGAACGGCGTGTTTCGCCAGATCAACGATACCCATACGCCAGCGCCCAGTAGAGGCCTTTTTCCTTCTTGGAAGTCACTGAGAAGACAATCGTATAGGTGCCGGTCTTCGGCGGGTTCACCCGTGCGCTGGCAAACATCTTGTCAGCCTTCGCGTCGATGGTGATCTCCTTGTTTTTGTCATCATAGACCTTCAGTTCGAAGGTCACGTCTTCGTTCGCACTGCCGAGCCAGAAAGCGTACTCGTTGCCCTTGAACATCTGATGCTTGATCATGAGCTTCTGGCCGCTCTTGACCTCGCCGTTCCAGTAGTCTTCGCGGACGATGAACCCCTGCTCGACGAAGGGAATGGCAGCCTCCATGGCAAAGCTGTGCGCATCATCCACCGTGGCGAAGGCCGGCAGGGCGATGCTTGCCACAAGGGCGAGAGTGATAGCGCGGGAACGAGAAAGGAGACGCATGGCGTTTGTAGGCGGAGGTTGGCCGGGGATGGCGGATTACTTCGCGGCTGTAATGCCAGCCAGCAAAGTGTCACAGGTCTTGCCGATGTCGCGCACGGCATCCTTGGTGAAGCCATCGACGGCTCCTTCCATCTTGCCGAGGATGTCTTTGAGACCCTTGGAGATGTCGGAGACATTGCCGTGCTCCTTCACGTTGCCACCCATTTTTCCAATGGTGGAGATGAAGTGCTCGACGAGCATCGGCTGATTGAGCAGTTCGGCACGGTCGGGGTTGAAGTTCTTCGACACCACCGAGGTCACGCTGGCGGTGCCGCGCAGCCAGCCGCCCATGCTGACGCATTGGGAAAGGTCGGCGTCCTTCATCTGCTCCATCGTGTCGCGCACAGTCTTCTGGGTCTGGTCGAATTCCTTGCGAATGGAGCCCCAGTCGCCCTTGTCGGCGGCATCCAGGATGGCCTGAGCATGAGGGCGAACGGATTTGATCAGCCCGAGGGCGGTGGCGAGGTCGATCACATCGCGGCCGATATCCTTGACGGTTTCCTTGTCCTCGGCCTGCACGGCGACGAAGCCCTCGGCCACAGTCATGCCAAACTGAAGAGCGAGCTTGGTGCGGTCACCGGTCTTCGGGATGTCGATCTCGCGAAGTTCCTGCTGCCAGTTCGGTTCGCCAAGTTTGTCCAACACGCTGAAGACCTCGCTCGGCACGGGGACGACGACGTCATCCACGACTTGGCCGGGGAAAGCCTGGGGATCAAATTCCTGAACACCAGCTTTGGCCGCCTGGGCCTGTGCGGTATGGATGGAAACGAGACCGGAAGTGACCGTGAGCACCGTGAGGAGGTTAAAAAAGGAGCGTTTCATGGATGGGTGAACAAAGCGTCGTTTCCCTGGAGAGGCAACCGGTTTGACGGCAACGCAACTTCCATCCATGTCGCAGCGTTGACCGACCACCCATGCTTCCTGAACTCACCGACACCGACCGATCCCTCTATGAATGGCAGATGTGGGTGCCCGGAATCGGCGAAGAAGGGCAGCGAAAACTCAAAGGCGCATCAGTCCTCATCTCTCGCGTCGGAGGGTTGGGCGGGCTTGTGGCGCTGGAGCTTGCTGCTGCCGGGGTCGGCAGGCTCGTGCTCGCCCACGGGGGGCATTTGAAACTGGCGGACCTGAACCGGCAGCTTCTGCAAACTCGCGCCCATGTCGGCGAAGTGCGCATGGAGTCCATCGTCCGTCGTCTCCTGGAGCTGAATCCCGACTGTGAGATCGTTGGTGTCGCAGAAAATGCCTCGGATGAGAATGTCGATGCCCTCGTGGCCCAGGCTGACATCGTGGTGGATGCCGCTCCGTTGTTTCAGGAGCGTCTGGCGCTGAATGCAGCCGCCTGCCGTGCTCGCAAACCCATGGTCGAATGCGCGATGCACACCCTGGAGGCCAGCGTGACGACCTTCATTCCCGGGCGCACAGGTTGTCTGGCCTGCTACGTCCCCAAGGTGCCGGAGACATGGAAGCGGCAGTTTCCGGTCTTCGGGGCGGTGTCTGGCGCCGCCGCTTGTGTAGGGGCGATGGAGGCGATCAAGCTCATCACCGGCCTCGGTGAACCGCTGGCCGGAGAAATGCTCTGCATGGACCTCGGGCGCATGGCCTTCCGACGGGTCAAACTGCCCCGCCGGGAGGACTGCGAGGTCTGCGGAACTTTCAAAGGCTGACGCACCGGGTGAAAGTTTGCCCACGCATTCCTTGAAGCTCGTATTTGACGGAGAAATCACACTGCGCGACTGGAAAGACCAGCCGGGGTGATCATTCACCACCCCACTTCCGCCACGAGACGATGACCGCCACGCCGCCCCCCACCGCCAATGCTCCTGTGTTTCCTTTCGAGTTGATTCGCGAGGATCTCCAGGTGGTGGAGGCCGCCATCCGCGATCAGGCCAAGGCCTTTGATCCCGCCGTCGAGGGCTATGTGGCTTATGTGTGCCAGACAGCTGGGAAGCGCATCCGCCCCGCGCTCGCCCTCATGGCTGGTGGAGCCACGGGTGGAAAAAATGCCCATCACACCCGCCTTTCGGTGATTCTGGAGCTCGTCCACATCGCCTCCCTCGTGCATGACGACATCATGGACGGTGCCGCCACCCGGCGTGGCATGCCCACGGCGGCGGCGAAGTGGGGTCACTCGCTCAGCGTGCTGCTCGGTGATGCTCTCTTTGCCTACGCGCTGGAGCTGGCCACTGATTTCGAGGATGTGGAAGTCTGCCGCCAGATTGCCAGGGCTTCGCGTGATGTTTGCAGCGGCGAGATCCTCCAGACGCAGCGCCGCTTCGACCTCAATCTCTCGGTGCCAGACTACCTGAAGATGATCGAGATGAAAACGGCGGCTCTCTTTGCAGCCGCCGCCGGACTCGGTGCCCGTCTCAATGGCGTGCCGCAAAACGTTCAGGACGCGCTCCATGGCTTCGGCATGAAACTCGGCACGGTATATCAGATCTACGACGACTGCCTCGACCTCGTCGGCGATGAAAAGAAGGTGGGCAAGACCCTCCGCACCGACCTCATCAAAGGCAAGCTCACCCTGCCCATCCTGTATCTCCTCATGGATGCCACGGACGCACAGAAGCAAAAGCTGAACAAAATGCTCCTCCAAGGTGAACCGATGGACACCTCTATCCTTGCCGGCATCGCCGATTACGAAGGAGCCATCGAACGCGCGGTAAAATTCGCCCAAGCGATGCTTGATGACGCTGTCGCCGACCTTGTCTGTCTGCCGGACTCACCCTACAAAACTGCGTTTGTAGAGATCGCCGCCTATCTGCGCGGCCTGCTGGCGAACTGCATCGTCCTTTCGCACTGATCACTCCGTCGTTTCAGGCGGAGGGCAGGGCTTCGGCTCTTCTTCAAACTCACCCGCGCAGCAGGAACCGCGCGCGCTATAGCAGTCATCGCAGATGTGCTGATCAGCCACGAGCGTCGCCTCAGGCGCGCCGCAGAAATCACAGTGCTTCATCGCCGAGGCGTTTGTCACCAGTGAGGTAGCCCTGCACATAGTCGCGAACTGCGTCGTTCAGGCTGAACAGAGGCTCCACATAGCCGGACTGGCGCAGCCGGGCGATGTCCGCACAGGTGTAGTATTGATACTTCGCCTTCAGATGCTCGGGCATCGGCACGAACTCGATGTTCGGCTCCTTGCCAAGCGCGGCAAAAATGGCGGTGACGAGCTGCACCCAGGTATTGGCTTCGCCGGAGCCGAGATTGTACAAGCCGCCAACCTGTGGATCGGAGGCCAGGTGGAGCGTCATTTTGATGGCGTCCTTCACGTAAAGGAAGTCGCGCATCTGCTCGCCGTCCTTGTAGTCGGGGCGGTCAGACTTGAAGAGCTGAACCTTGCCGGTTTGCAGGATCTGACCGTAGGCTTTGTGGACCACGCTGCGCATGTCCGCCTTGTGGTCTTCGTTCGGGCCATAGACGTTGAAATACTTCATGCCGACGATGCGCTGCGCCATGCCGGTACGCTTCGCATGCAGGTCAAAGAGGTGCTTGGAGTAACCATACATGTTCAGCGGACGCAGGCGGTGCAGGTCCGTCATCGTGTCGTCCATGCCCAGGGAACCATCACCATAAGTGGCGGCGGAGGAGGCATAGACAAAGCGGCTGTCTTTGCTCAGCGACCACTCGGCGAGCACTTTCGTGAACTCGTAATTGTTCCGCATTAGGTAGTCGGCGTCCTTCTCGGTCGTCGCGGAGCAGGCGCCGAGATGCAGGATGACATCAAATTTGCCCAGCGACTCCGGGTTGGTGCGCAAGCGCTGCTCCAGATCGCCGCCGTCGATGTAATCATGGAACTTGAGCGGCACGAGGTTGCGCCACTTTTCATCCGTGCAGAGGCGGTCGCTGACCACGATGTTCTCGCAACCGCGGCGGTTGAGTTCCCACACGAGGGCGCTGCCGATGAATCCGGCTCCGCCGGTGACGAGGATGCGGCTGTCTGATGTTCTGAGCATCCGAGCCCGTAGCGAGGTGGGGGAAAACGTCAAATCTCCGAAGAGAATCATCACAAAGATGCCTTTCTCCTTGCGCGATGCTCATTGCGCCCCACTATCCGGCCCGCTTCCAACTTTGGGAGCCAGTTTCGGGGCGTAGCTCAGCCTGGTAGAGCGCTTGCTTTGGGAGCAAGAAGTCGTGAGTTCGAATCTCGCCGCCCCGACCACTCTCAGAAGAGAGTGATCACAATGGAGCTTGAAGCTCCCCCACCCGAGGCGCTATCAGCATGTCATGCCCACCGCGCTCTACACCGCCACACTGTCTGCCTTCAAAGCCCAAGGCTGGGCCTACCAGCCTGTGGCGGGCATGGAGGTGATCGAGGCCAACTTCGAGGCGCATCATGCCAAGGTTCCTCTGCATGTGCAGATCCATGGGGAGGCTGGAATCGCCAGCGTCGTGGCCCGCACCACGCTCACCGTGCCCACGACGCATCGCCTCGCGGTGTCGGAGTTGCTCATGCGCACGAACAAAGAACTGAACATCGGGAACTTCGAGCTCGATTGGGATGACGGCGTCGTGATGTTTCGTGTGACCAATATTTTCCCAGGCGGTCATCATGACGAGCGACTGATCGCCGGGCTCGTGCATACCGCCATCGGCGAGACCGACCGCCTCACGCCATTCCTCGGCGAAGTCTGCCGCACACCGAAGGGCGAACTCCTGCTTCTCCGCATCCCCGATTTGATGAAGCGCCAGGATCTCCTGCCGCCGCCCATCGAGAATTAGTCGTCCGTTTCGTCATTCTCAATGCGCTACCTCCTCCACAACCACCCTGCGTTTCCGGGCCTGTTGTCCAAGGAGGATCTTTACACCCTCGTCGAGCGAGGCTCGCTGGCTCGCGGGGATCTTTGCACCGATGTGCAAACCGGGCGCGATCACACCGTCGGTGAGGTCATCAGCGGCATGAGACCTCCGCGCGCCAGCTCGCCACCACGGGTGGACCGCCCCGCGTATCAGGAATTCCGCGCCGATGATCCGCACGAGATCGACGAGACTCCACCGGAGGACGAAGAAGATCCCGAGGAGGAAGAGGAAGAAGAGAAGGAGGAAAAACCCCGCTACACCGAGAGCGGCGAGCGCATCTGGCACTTCGGCCACCCATCCTGGCTCAGTTATTGGAAGGGGCTCTTCCTCACCCTGCTCTGCCTCTTTGCCGCTGGGATGCTTTTCAGCATGGATGAAGCTTATGCGCTCATCTCCGGGCTCAGCGGCATCGCCGTATTCATCGGGGTCAGCATTGCACGCAGTTCCCACGACTACATCGTCACGGATGAGCGCGTGGAGTATGTCTGGGGCATCATGGGCCGCAGTTCCAAAGAGGTCCGCATCTGCGACATCCGCAGCCTCGATGTCTGGGAAAAAGGATTCAAAGGCATCGTGCTGCGGCTGGGCACGCTCGATGTCTCTTCCGCAGGCAATGCCGGTGTGGAGGTCAGCTTCCGCGACATCCGTCAGGCCCACAAGGTGAAGGAACTCATCCGCCACCTCCAGCGCGGTGCCGATCCCGAGGAGGGGTGAGTTTCCCGCATCGTTAAAAAAGATCGCACGCGCCCCAAGAACCCGCGTGTCTCACCGTCATGCCTTCCGAACCCGCCCTCATGCACGACGCCGAGCACACCTTTTTCCTCGCCGCCCTGGAGCGCTTTGAGCGACCGCTGATCCGCTACGCACACAGCTACACCAACGATCTCGAAGAAGCTCGCGATGTGGTGCAGGACGTCTTCCTCAAGCTCAGTCAAAACATCGCCAGTCTCGATCCCGACCGTCTCGCGCCCTGGCTCTTCACTGTCTGCAAAAACCGCGCCCTCGACCACCAGCGTAAACACTCACGCCTCATCGTCATGGAAACCGACTCCTTCGACCACGAGGCCTCTACCTCACCCCGCCCTGGCGATGATCTGGAGTCCCGCGAGACCGCCGCCACCCTGCGCAGCCTGATTGAAAAACTCCCCACCCGACAGCGTGAGGCCATCACCCTGAAGTTCATCTCCGGCCTCGACTACAAAGAGATCAGCCATGTCATGAAAACCAGCATCGGCAACGTCGGCTACCTCATCCACCACGGCGTCCAAGCCCTGCGCACCAAATGGCAGGAACACGAAGCCTGCCCGCAAACCGATCTGGCTCTCGCAGCCATCTGACTCTTCGCCCTCAGCCCTCCTCTCAATCTTTATGAAACCCGAAAACCTCACCGCCTGGGCGCTGAACGAACTCAGCGTCGAAGAGCAGGCCCGGCTCGAAGCAGAACTCAGCGCTGATCCTGCCGTGCAGGCGAGTGCTGAGACCACGAAGGACTTCTGCTCCTTCCTCACCCGCGAACTGCGGGATGAATCCATGGCTCTCACCCCCGAGCAGCGCGCCCAATTCACCACGGTTAAAGTTCAGGCCTTCCTCGGCGGCAGTCCACGCTTCGAGCCCAAGCCTCTCCGCTGGTGGCAGCGCCCGGCGATTCCAATGGCTGCGGCGGCTGCAATGATTGTTCTGGGTGCCATCACGGCAAACTATCTGACGGAAGAAGCATCGGACATGAGAACTGTAGAGCAGTTGCTGGTTCAGAAAACTGAGCCAGCCAAGGAGGTCAAAGTTGTTGGAAACAAAAAAACGCAGCTTCCAGAGATCCCAAAGTCACTTGGATCTCCACCTCCAACACCTCTCCAGCGGGGTGCGGCTGCCAGCCAATCAACCACCTTCAGCCTGGCTGAAACACCTCCTGTCATACTATCATCCGCCCCGGCTTCTCCTATGCTGGCCTCTGCCGATGTGAGGTTCCCAAACGGTGGCGCTGGCAATGGGTTTGGCTCTGGCAGTGGCATGAAAACCGGAGCTGGCACCATCACGCTCAGCGGCACGAACACGGGCGATGCCGTGAGCAGGCGAAGAGCCTTCGTGAATGACATCGTTGATTCTTTTCGTGACAAACGGAAACAACAAAACACCGAGTCTTACTCCGCCATCACCGAAAACACCCTCATCAGCGTGGCTCGGGAGCCGCTTTCCACCTTCTCCATTGATGTGGACACGGCCTCGTATGCGAATGTCCGCCGCTTCCTGAACATGAACACCAAGCCGCCACGTGATGCCGTGCGGGTTGAGGAGCTGATCAATTACTTCCCCAGCAGCGAGTCCGCGCCTGATGCGGACTCAAAGCAGCCCTTTGCCGTGAAGGTGGAGATGGCCGCCTGTCCCTGGCAGCCGCAGCATCGGCTGGCGCGCATTCATCTCAAAGGCCGCGATGTGGCCGCTGGCAGCAAGCCGAGCAACCTCGTCTTCCTCGTCGATGTCTCGGGCTCCATGAACAGCGAGGACAAGCTCGCCCTCGTGCAGCGCAGTCTGCGCATGTTGGCCGAGCGCCTCGGCGAGAGCGACCGCGTCTCCCTCGTCACCTATGCCGGTGGCACCGAGATCGTTTTGCCTTCCACGAATGGGATGAAAAAGGCCGACATTATTGACTCGATTGACCGCCTGAAAGCGGGTGGCAGCACGGCTGGAGCAGCAGGCATCAAGCTCGCCTACGAGCAGGCCGTCAGCGGCTTCATCAAGGGCGGCGTGAACCGCGTCATTCTCTGCACGGATGGTGACTTCAATGTCGGCATCAGCGATCCGAAGGAACTCGAAGGCTTCATCACCGAGAAAGCCCGCAGCGGCGTCTTTCTCAGCGTGCTCGGCTTCGGCACCGGCAATCTCAAGGACCGCATGATGGAAACCCTGGCCGACAAAGGCAACGGCAACTACGCCTACATCGACAGCGTCAGCGAGGCGCGCAAAGTGCTCGTCGAGCAGATGCAGGGCACGCTCGTCACCATCGCCAAAGACGTGAAGATCCAGGTCGAGTTCAATCCCGCCCTCATCCGCGAGTTTCGCCTCATTGGTTATGAAAATCGCCTGCTCGCCAAAGAAGACTTCAATGACGACACCAAGGACGCCGGAGAGATCGGTGCTGGTCACAGCATCACCGCCCTGTATGAACTCGTCCCTGCCAATCTCCCGCCCGGAGCCACGCCCCCGCCCATCGTGGACAAGCTGAAGTATCAGCCCGAGGCCCAGCAGCTCGCTTCACCACCTCCGGTGCAAACTTTAGCGACTGCCACGAATGAAGCCATCACCGTGAAGCTACGCTACAAAGAGCCCGAAGGCACCACCAGCAAGCTCCTCGAAGTCCCGCTGAACGACGACGCGCGCACCATCGAGCAAGCCAGCCCCGAGTTCAAATTCACCGCTGCCGTCGCATGCTTCGGGATGCTGATGCGGGAGTCTAGCTATGCCGGTCAGCTCACCTGGGATGCCGTCCGCCAGCTCGCCCGCGAAGGTAAAGGCAGCGATGCCCTCGGCTATCGCGGCGAGTTCCTCCAGCTCATCGAGAAAGCTGCGGGGAAGTGAGAAGTGCTCAGTAAGCAGTTCTCAGTTTTTCAGAGCCACAACTTGACCCGCCATTCGGACACTTTTTCTGAGCACTTTACTCCGCCTTCACGGCACCGGCTCACCCGAATCATAGACCCAGCGGAGGAGCTGGTTGTCACGGATGTAAGCGTGGCTCGGAACATCCTGCGGGCCAAAGATCGTGTTCGTCGGGTAGGTTACATCGATCACCCAGGTGGGTTTGCCGTCCACCGTCTCCTGACGTGGCAGGCTCCAATGTGTGACCTTTTTTGGGTCCACATCGGTGACACGTCCGGTGGAAATCACTGCCAACAGCAGATTGTAGCTGCCATCTGGATTCTGCGTGGGTTTGCCATCCGCACCGAAGCTCACTCCCAGGCCGTTGGCCATCACGCTGTTGTCCTTGCCCGGCGTCGTCACACGGGTCTTCGCATTCACCCATGCCTGCCGCGCCTGCGCGATGCGGCCCGCCTTCCACTTCTCATAGCTCACCTGGATCTGCTCCGGGAAATCCGTGTCTGTCACCGCAATGTTTCCGCGCGCTGGCGAGGTGGCCGTGGGTGCCACCGAAAGCATCCCCTGATCTGCCGACATGGCCTGAGCCGTGGCTCCGGCGCGCAGCGTGGAGCTGCCCACGCTCATCTGCACCTGCACATCCTTTTTCAAAATCACCGGCCGGGGGAAAGCCTGCTTTGGGATCACCGTCCAGTTCTTCGTCACCGTCTCCGCCGTCGGGATCGTCGGTGGCACAAACTCGCCCGTCGGCACTTTCGGGATCGTCGGCTGCCAGTCGTCCTCCTTTTTGGCAACCACGGGCGCGGGTGCCGTAGTGACAGGAGGGGCACCATCATCCTCCACCACATGCGCGGGGATCTGTGTCACTGCCGCCGCCGGACGCGGGCCTTTTTCAAAGATCACTCGATCCCATTTCGGAGCGAGGAAGTAGTCGTACGCGGTGAACAGGCCACCAATAATGAGGAGGGTGAAGAAGAGCGATTTCATGGGGGGAAATGAAGCCAGTGCTGAGTTTGCCGAGTGTGAACCGATTTCCCAGCACTCAATTAGAGAAAATCTTCGTCACACCCCGCGCCGCCGGATCTCCTCCACCGCCCAGGCCGCATGTTCGGCGATGAGCGGGTGCTCGTCCTCCACGAGTGGGAGCAGCGCGGGCAGATCATCGCTCGTGCCCACATTCCCGAGTGCCACGCAGACATTACGGAGGAAGGCCGGGCGCTTGATGCGCTTGATAGGGCTCTTGGCAAAGAGCGCGCGGAAGTCCTCATCCGTCAGCGACAGGAAATCGCTCAATCGTTTACTGAAAACCGACTCCCGTGCCTGGAAGGCCACTTCGTGTGAGAGCTGGGCAAATTTGTTCCAAGGGCAGGCTGTCAGGCAGTCATCGCAGCCGTAGATGCGGTCGCCCATCGCGCGGCGAAACTCCTCGGGGATCGGCCCCTTGCTCTCGATCGTCAGGTAGCTCACGCAGCGGCGCGCATCCATCCGGCGCGGGGCCGTGATGGCTTGCGTCGGGCAGGCATCAATGCAGCGGGTGCATTTGCCACAAAAATCCTTCGCGGGTGCATCCGGCTCGATCTCCAGCGTCGTGATCAGCTCCGCCAAGAAGAACCAAGTGCCGAGCTGTCGATGGATCTGCATCGTGCTCTTCCCGCCCCAACCCAAGCCCGCCTCGCTGGCCCAGTCGCGCTCCAGCACCGGGCCCGTATCCACATAATAGCGCTGCTGCCCCCCCTGCCCGATCAGCCAGGCATCCAGCGCCTTCAGCTTCGCCGTGATGAGATCGTGATAGTCCTCATTCCACGCATACCGGGCGATCCGATATCCTCCCGCGCTGCCAGGCGGCAGCTCGCCCTGATGATAATTCAGTGCCAGCACGATGACACTCCGCGCCCCCGGCTGCACCACGCGCGGGTCCGTGCGACGGTCCATGTTCCGCGCCATCCAAGTCATGTCCCCGTGCTTCCCCTCCGCCACCCACTGCTCATAGAGCTCCCGATGCGGTGCCGGTTTTGCCTCCGCGATCCGGCAGTCGGCGAAGCCCAGCTCACGCGTGCGTTCGAGGAGCTGGGATTTCAGGTCAGACATGGCGGCACCATCCAGACAGGGCGGGGAATTTCAACTTTGAGTCCCCTTCGGCATCACCCGGGTGATCACGGCCTGCTTCACCTGGAGATACGCTTTCGCCACGCGCTTGATGTCCTTGTCCGTCACTGCGGCGATCTTTCCTGGCAAAGACTGGAAGTAGTCATGACCGAGGCCGTTGATCTCATTCCAGCCGTAGGCGTCGGCCATGCTGCCGTTGCCCTGCTGGGCACGCAGCCACTGGGATCGCCAGGCGGTTTTGGCGCGCTGGATCTCGGCGGTCGTGAGACCGTTCTTCGCGAGATCGGCGATAAGGCGGAGCATCTCCTGTTCGGCCAGACCGACCTTCTTTGGATCCGTGCCGACGTAGAAATAAAAGGCCCCTGCCCCGAGCGCGGCGAACTGCTGCGCACCGACGTAGTAGGCTAGGCCAAGGTCTTCGCGGATGCGGTTGAAGAGACGGCTGCCCATGTCGCTGCAGGCTTCGTCGATCAGGGTCAGTGCGTGGACATCGGCACTGTGCAGACCCACGCTGCGGAAGCCGATCACCAAGACGGCCTGCTCTTTCTCCATGGGGATCGTGACAGGCTCGACCAGACGCTTCAAGGCAGGGAACTCCGTTATACCCCGACGCTGGCCACGCGGCAGTTTGGCAAAGGCGGCCTCGACCTGCTTGCGGATCTCAGGGGCCTTCACATCGCCGACGATGGAAAGCACGCCATTGCCACCCGTGATGGATTCACGCAGCATCGCACGGCAGTCGGCGACAGTCAGGGACTTCACGGACTCATCTGTGCCCAGCGCTGTGCGGGCAAAGGGCTGCCCGGCGAAGATCTCCGCCCGGGCACGCCGCAGCGCCACCGTGACAGGGTCTTCCTTCTCCTCCTGGATCTGCGCGTGTTGGCGCTTCTTCACCTGCTCAAGCTGGGCGGGCGAAAGCGCGGGATTCAGCAGGAGATCGCTCATCAGATTCAAACCCAGGCCTTCATCCCCGCGCATGACCTCAGCGCCGACGAGATAGCGATGGGCATCTGCCTGGCAGATCAAATTGCCACCCCGGTTCTCCAACTCGGCAGCGATCTGCGCCGCACTGCGCGTCTTGGTTCCTTTGAGCAAAAGCGCGGCTGACACCTGCGTGACGCCGGCCTTGGCGTCGGACTCCGCAGGCACTCCTGCTAGGAAGCTGCCACGAATGGAGATCAGCGGCAGGCGTGCATTTTCCTGCACGAGCAGCGTGAGTCCGTTCTTCAATTCGAAGCGCTGCACCTCTTCCTTCGAGGAAACGGCGAGTGCCGATGCGGCATCATTTTTCACCTGCGGCCCCACGCTGACGACACTGCATGTCTGGTCCAAAAGATAACGCTGAGCCACGCTGCGGATGTCCTCCGGCGTCAGTCGGCTGAGGGCGCTGAGATACTGCTGCGGATACTCCAAACTGCCCACCGTGAGC
>JBILPY010000461.1:0-4047 GCA_044373575.1 Prosthecobacter sp.
GAACACCGCATGGACCACTTCCCCAGCCAACTCAGCGGTGGCGAGCAGCAGCGCGTGGCCATCGCCCGCGCCATCGCCAAACGCCCCGAAGTGCTGCTCTGCGACGAACCCACAGGTGCGCTCGACATCAACACCGGCATCACCGTGCTCGAAGCCGTGGAGCGCATCAATCGCGAGCTCGGCACTCTCGTGGTCGTCATCACCCACAATGCCGACATGGCCGGCATGGCCGACCGCGTGCTTTATCTCAAAGATGGTCAGATCATCAAAGAGCACCGCAACAAACAGCGGCTGCCCGTGACGAGCCTGAAGTGGTGAAGCTCACTCGTGAGTGATCGCTTCGTCGAGGTTCATCACCATCGTCGCCACCAGCGTGCCTGCGGCGAGGTCCGCGAGCTTCGCATCCTTGACGAAAGGCACCTCCAGATACTGCGCCGCATCCTCGGGTGACTTTTGATAATGATCGCGCGCACGCTGCCACTCGCGACTCAGGACCGCCTGCTCATGCATCTCTGGCGGCCGTGAAAGCACGCGCTGATACAGCCGGTCCAGCCTCTTCTCCTCCGGCATCGACAGCAGTTGCTTTGAAAGCGCCTGGGCTGCCGTGAACACAGTTCGATCATTCAGAAGAGTGAGCGCCTGCAACGGCGTGTTTGTGCGCGACATGCCGACTTCACAGACACGGCGCTGCGCACTGTCAAAGAGGAAGGTCGGCGCGATGCTGCGCCGCCAGAAAGCATACAGCGTTCGGCGATGCTGGGCGGCCCCCTCACTGGGCTCATAGGTGAAGCGGCCCATGAAGATCTCCTCCCAAACCCCCTCTGGCTGATACGGCCGCACGGGTGGCCCGCCAAGCGCGGGATTCAGCAGGCCCGAAGAGACCAGCGCCGCATCCCGAATCATCCATGCCGGCAAACGAAAGCGCGGCCCACGGGCGAGCATCCGGTTCTCAGGATCAAACTGAGAACTGAGAACTGAGAACTGAGAACTCTGCTGATACGTCTCACTCGTCACGATGGTCCTGAGCAGCCGCTTCACATCCCAGCCATGCTCCATGAAGTCCACGGCCAACCAGTCGAGCAGCTCGGGATGCGTGGGGCGCTGGCCCTGAAGGCCGAAGTCATCCGGCGTACGCACGATCCCTGCGCCGAAGAGCATCTGCCAGACATGATTCACGAAGACACGGGCGGTGAGCGGGTTGTCCATCGACGTGATCCACTTCGCGAGCCCAAGGCGATCTTTGGCGAGACCTTCCGGCCATGGTGTAATGGCTGCCGGCACGCCCTGCGTGACCTTGTCCCCCTTCTTGTCCCACACACCTCGCACGAGGATGTGAGTGTCTCGCGGCTGCTTGCGCTCAGCCAGCACCATGACGTTCAGCTTGCCTGCCGCAGCGTTGACTTCCTTGAGCTGAGCATTGGCACGATCCAGCGAGGCTTTAGCCGTCTGATAAGGCGCATGATCTTCGAGGAACTGTGCCATCAGCCGCTCACGCTCGACTTTGCCCTCGGCGAGCTGCTCCAGCGGCGTGGGGCCAAGCTCACGCACCGCAGGCCCGGGCTGATCCGTGGCGGATAAACGGAAGCTCGCGATGTTCGCATCTCCATTGGTCGAGCGATGGCGGAGCTCGAAGATGAGTTCTTCATCGCTCTCCAGCGTGATGGGTTCAGCAAGACCGTAGAGCGCGGTGTGCGGCTGGTCTTTGGGAAAGCCTTTCGTGGTCCAGCCATTGCGCGGATCATCGTCGAGCGTGCCTTTGACATCGCCATACTCGCGGGCCTTGCCTTCGACCTTGGTGTCTGCCACGGCGCTCTTCACCGCGATGTCACGAATCTGCGAACTGCCACGCCGCCGCACCTGCACCTTGATGTCGGTGAGGATGAACTCGCCCGACTTTCCCCGCGAGAGCACGCCGTCTTGAGGCAGCACTTCGAGCTTCAAGCCGGTGAGGCGTGCCAGCTTGATGGAGGTGATGAGGCGGTAATCGTCCTGCTTCGGATTTGGCCCGCTGGCCGTCACGATGCCGTGCCGGTTCTGAGCGAGCTTGGTGCCCTCCTGAGATTCCAAAGCACCATGCAGGACGTGCCATGCCTGAAATCCACTGCGCACTTCCGTCTCACGAGCTTTGAGCCATTCTGCAAAGGGCTTCTCCGCATCTGCGCGCGCTTTGGCTTCGATGGGTTTGCGCTGATCGACGAGCTGCTGTGCCTCGGTGACAGCACGCTTGGCATGCGGTGACTGATAGCTGAGGTAGGGCTTTGCACCTGTGCCAGCGGCTCCGTCTTCGTCGATGCTGTTGAAGAAGGCGCTGAGGCTGTAGTAATCAGCATGAGTGATGGGATCAAACTTGTGGGTGTGGCACTGCGTACAGCCAAGCGTCAGACCGAGCCAGGCGCTGCCCATCGTATTCACGCGGTCGATGACGTAGTCGATGCGTGACTCCTCCTTGTCGCGTCCGCCTTCCCCATTGGTCATGTGATTGCGGTGGAAGCAGGTCGCCAGTTTTTGTTCGGGCGTTGCCTCTGGCAGGAGATCTCCGGCGAACTGCTCCAGCGTGAACTGATCGAAGAGTTTGTTCGCGTTGAAGGACTCGACGACGTAGTCGCGCCAGGGCCAGTTCGTGCGGGTGGCGTCGGATTGGAAACCATCCGTGTCTGAGTAGCGCGCCACATCCAGCCACCACATGGCCATGCGCTCGCCGAAGTGGGGTGACTTGAGAAGCCGGTCGATGTAGTCAGACATGTCCGACTCGTCAGACGAGTCCGACGGCGGCAACCCTGTGAGGTCAAACGAGATCCTCCGCCTCAATGTGTTCTCCGGTGCCCTCGGCGAAGGCTTGAGTCCTGCTTTGGCGAGCCGAGTTTTCACGAAATGATCCACGGGATGGCCCTGCACGGGCAGCTTCACAGGCTTCTCTAAGGACCAGTGCTTGCCCCAGGCGGCCCCTTCGCTGATCCAGCGTTTCAGGATGCCGACCTGCTCGCTATTGAGCTTGGGTTTGTGAGACTTCGGCGGTGGCATGATCTCCTCAGGATCATCGGTGATGATGCGGGCAATGAGATCGCCTGACTTGATGACCTCCTGCGCACCTTCGCGTGTGTCGAGACGGAGGTCGGCTTTGCGGTGGCCTTCATCCTGGCCATGGCAGGAGAGGCAGTTGTCAGACAAGATCGGCAGGACATCGCGGCTAAAGGAAACGGGCTCGGCAGCGTGCAGCGCAGCAGATTGGATGATGGCTCCGAGGGTGAGAACACGAAACGGCATGAGAGAAAGGATGGATCAGACAACGTCCGCAGTCATGTCTCGTGTCTGCTTTGGCTTTGGACTATTCGCGCAGGCCAGTCATCGGGCAGGGGTCGCGGCGGCCTTCCACGCCGGGTATTCCGCAGGCTCAGCAGTGCCTGGGTAGCATTTCTTCAGCGCGTCGTGACAGCGCAGGGCCAGCTTGGCAATGTCTGCGAGATGCGCTTTATCCTGGCGCGCTTCCTTGCTGGAATTTTCCTTCTTCCACAGTTCGTGAGCCAGTGTCATGGCATCATCGGTGCGGTTTTGTTTCAGTCTGGTCACACACATGAATTGGAGATCTTCGTGCCAGCGGAGGTAGTTGGCACCACGCTGGCCCACGCGTTCGTAACGCAGGCGGTAGCTTTCAAAGGCGGACTCCAGATCACCTGCCCGCTCATGGGCTTGAGCGAGAACCAGTAGGGAGTCTTCCAGACGGTTGATATGCCCCTGCTCATCGGCCACACGGAAAGCCTCGCGAGCGTGACGGATGGCGACTTCATGCATTCCAGTGTTGCTTTCATAGCCAGCAAGATCACAAAGGGCGTCCACCAATTGCTCGCGTGCGGTTTGAATGCTCTCCTTGCTTGCCGCAATCTCGTCTTGTGGTGCGATTTTCCGAGCGATGGAGTAGGCTTCTCCCGCATGCTGGATGGCTTCGGCACGCTGCCCGGCATCAAATTCAAAGCGTGATAGTTCCAACAGCAACTTAATGAGCGCCATCGGATCTGCACCGCTTGACTTATGAAGCTGTGTCATCCTTTC
>JBILPY010000460.1:0-4047 GCA_044373575.1 Prosthecobacter sp.
GTCTCGAAAGTGATATAGCCGGGGTGAAGGGAGTCGCCCCTGACAAGTGGTCAGCGCTGCCCAAGATCGCGCCAAAGGCGGCGACAGGGTGGTTGGCCGACTACAACAGCCCTGCGCTCCGGCAACTCGTGGATCGGGCCATCACAGCGAACCCGGATCTAAAAGCAGCGGCGGCCCGCGTGACCCAGGCACAGGCAGAGACGGTGCAAGTCGGCGCTGCATTGCTACCGAGCATCAGTGGCAATTTCGCCGCCAGCCGCCAGCAGACGCCGGCGGACCAGCGCTTCTCCGGGCTGAACTTCATCAACAACCGCTTCCGTCTGCCGCTGAATGTGAGCTGGGAGGTCGATCTCTGGGGCCGGGTGGCCGATGAGCGAGGGGCGGCGAAGTCGCGTCGTTTTGCCGCTGAGGAGGATTTCCATGCCGCCCGACTGTCGATGGCGGCGAGCGCCGTGCGGACAGCGGTGACTCTGGCCGAGGCGCAGTCGTTGCTGGCTTTGGCCGAGCAAAACGTGAGCACCCGGCGAGTGCAGCTCGGCATTCTGGAAAAGCAGATGGAGCGAGGCTTGGAGCCGGATCGGGCGGCACTCGATGTCTCGCTCGGACGGGCGGACCTAGCGCGAGCGGAAGCAACTGTGCAGCAGCGACGGGCGGCAGTGGACCAGTCCCGCCGAGCTCTGGAAGTGCTCATGGGCGGTTACCCCGCAGGGGCAGAAAAAGGGCTGACCAGCCTGCCCCATTTGAGTCGTCAAATTCCCGCAGGCCTGCCTTCGGAACTGCTGCTGCGCCGGCCAGATTTGCGGGCGGCGGAGAGGCGTTTGGAGTCGGCGCTGAAGCTGGAGAGTTCGGCAAAGAAAGCTTTTCTCCCGAGCATCCGATTGACTGGCGACTACGGGAGGACATCGGCGGACATTGACGATCTCATGGAGCCGGAGACGGCCATGTGGAGCATCGCCAGCAGCATCACCCAGAGCGTGTTTCAGGGCGGGCGCATTGTCGCCTCGGTGAAGCTGGCACGGGCACGGTATGAGGAGCAGCTCCAGACCTACACCAGCAGTGTGCTCACCGCTTTTCGGGAGGTGGAGACGGCCCTCGCCGCAGATGCGTTTTTCCGTGATCAGGCTGCCGCCTTGAGCCGGTCTGCCGTGGAGGCCGAACGGGCGGAGGGCCTGGCACTCGGACAGTATGAAAAAGGTCTGACGGATGTGCTGACACTGCTGGACGCCAGGCAGCGTGCCTTTGATTCTCGCAGCGCCTTCATTGATGTGCAGGCCCGGCGTCTGCGGAACCGCGCCGACCTGCATCTGGCCCTGGGTGGAGAGTTTTGACACGACAGGTGTCAGAGCAGTTCCAAAATCGAGGTGCGGATAAGATTTCTGCCCTGCTTGGATGAAAAAAGCTTCTCATCTGGCACACGCTATGCTCTATCAGAAACTGCTCCCTGCGGGAGGATCATCTCCGAACGCCGAGCACTCTAAAATCCAAGTCGAACTCTACAACCATGGCCAAATACAAACTCGAATACATCTGGCTCGACGGCTATGAGCCCGTCCGCAACCTCCGCAGCAAGACTCAACTCAAGGACTTCGCCAGCTTCCCGAAGCTCGAAGAACTCCCAGATTGGGGCTTTGACGGTTCCTCCACTCAACAGGCTCCTGGTGGCAGTTCCGACTGCGTTTTGAAGCCAGTCGCCCTGTATCCAGACAGCACCCGCAAGAATGGCGTTCTCGTCATGTGCGAAGTCTATACTGCCGATGGCGCCCCCCACGCCTCCAATGATCGTGCCACCATCCTCGACGATTCGGACGCTTGGTTCGGCTTTGAGCAGGAATACTTCCTCTATCAGGACGGCCGCCCCCTCGGCTTCCCAGAGAATGGCTATCCAGCTCCACAGGGTCCATACTACACAGGCGTGGGCTACAAGAACGTGGGCGACATCGCCCGTCAGATCGTCGAAGAGCACCTCGACATCTGCCTCGACGCAGGCATCAACCACGAAGGCATCAATGCCGAAGTGGCCAAGGGCCAGTGGGAATTCCAGATCTTCGGCAAAGGCTCCAAGACCTGTGCTGACCAAGTGTGGGTTGCTCGTTACATCCTGAACCGTCTTTGCGAGAAGTACGGCATCGATGTCGAGTATCACTGCAAGCCTCTCGGTGCCACCGACTGGAACGGCTCCGGCATGCACGCCAACTTCTCCACCAAGCACATGCGCGAAGTCGGCGGTGAAGCCTACTTCCTGGCCCTCATGGCCCAGTTCGAGAAGAACTGCATGGAGCACATCGCCGTTTATGGCCCTGACAATCACATGCGCCTCACCGGTCTGCATGAGACTCAGAGCATCGACAAATTCTCCTGGGGTATTGCTGACCGCGGCGCTTCCGTCCGCGTGCCACACAGCTTCAAGAAAAATGGCTGGAAGGGCTACCTGGAAGACCGTCGTCCGAACAGCCAGGGCAATCCATACCAGATCGCCTCACGCATTCTCAAGACCATCTCCGAAGTGCCTAAATAAGTTTGGCCGAGTCTCTCAAGACCTGCTTCTCCCATCAAACGCCGCCTGGAAACAGGCGGCGTTTTTTCTGCTCATGCCTGATAGTGTGATAACAAAACGCCCCGCTCTGAAGTCAGAGCGGGGCGCTGCAGATTAAAAGAATCAGGTCAGATCAAGGCAGCGGGCGGACCCAGATATTGCGCAGGCGCACGGGGGGCTCGTTTTTGTGATCTTGAATGCGCAGCGGTGCCTTCGCGGGGAAGCTGCCGCTGTAGTCGGTGATGTTCTTGTGCTTCGTCGGGCCCATGATCTTCGTGTGGACCTGCACGCAGACGCCGTTCACAAAGGTGGTGACATAGGCGGGCTCGATGACTTTGTCTCCGTCCAGCTTCGGCGCGGTGAAGATGATGTCGTAGGTCTGCCATTCACCGGCTTTCTTCACTGCATTCACCAGAGGCGGTGTCTGGCCGTAGATGCAGCCGGTCATGCCGTCGGCGTAGGTCGGGTTGTTGTCGCAGTCGAGCATCTGGCACTCGTAACGATCCATGAAGAAAATGCCGGCGTTGCCCTTCTTTTGAGAATTGCCCTTCGTGTGGGGCTCGCTCATCCATTCGAGATGGACCTGGCAGCTCGCGAATTCCTGCTTCGTCCAGCAGTCGCCACCAGCGATGAGCATCTCGCCGTTTTCGATCTTCCAGGGGCAGGGGCCAAACTCGCCTGTGTCCTTGCCTTTTTCGTCCTTCTTCTTGCCCTGTAGGGCATCGGAGCTGGTGCCGTTGAAGATGATGATGGCATCGGAAGGTGCATCACCCAGTTTCTCGCCAGGCTTCACCGCTTCGGGACGTGGGCGGTCGATGTCATGGACCTTCCATTGCGTGCCGGGGATGATTGGCGTGTCGGAGTATCCGATGGGGGACGGCTTGTCGTCCGCAGCGAGAGCAGCCGTGCTGGCCAGCGCCAGGGCGAGGAGGAGTTTTGAGGTGGGGTTCTTCATGAGGAGGGCCGCAAACGAGCCTCTCCCGCCCCTGCTTTCAAGTGCTGTCTCGTTCATCGTGCCTGTGCGGGGAGAAAAATCTCCTCGCCACTGCGGTGTGCCCGCAGTCGTGCTCCATCCGCCGTGATGCCGATCCACACACTACCCGAGATTTCGAGATCGAAGAGTGTGACGTGCTTTTGCTCACAAAACTCGCGCACTCGCGGCGGGATCGTTTCTTCGAGGAAGCGCGAATCACTCGAATGGATGATCACTCTCGGCTGCGCTGCGAGCAGGAACTCCGTGAGTCCACCGGGATCGACGGGGTGCTGCCCGCGCACCAGCACATCGCAGCGCAGATCTTCGCGGTGCTCCAAAAGGCGCTTCTCCGTGATAAAGCCCGCATCACTCAGCCAGAGCACACGCGTTTGACCGAGTTGTAGCATCAGCACGAGTCCGCGATCATCTGAGCGGTCGTAAAGATCCGTGCTCAGCGGATGCAGCACCGAGATCTTCGCTGCTGATGAGGTCTTCGAGAAAGGGATCCGATCCCCCGCCTGATGCCTGTGCCATGCCGCAC
>JBILPY010000459.1:0-4047 GCA_044373575.1 Prosthecobacter sp.
TTTTTACCCCAAACCAACCCCACCACGATCATGCCCCACGTCAGCACCAATGGAATCCAGATGTATTATGAAGAACGCGGCAGCGGCGAACCGCTGGTCTGCATCATGGGAGTCACGGCTCCAGGCGGAGTTTGGGAAGCTCACGCGGCGGAGTGGTCGAAGGGCTTTCGCTGCATCCTGGGTGACAACCGAGGTGTCGGCCAGACGGACAAGCCCGAAGGCCCCTACACCACGGCGATGATGGCGGATGATTACGCCGGACTCATGGATCAGCTCGGCATCAAGCAGGCCCGAGTCGTCGGCTGCTCCCTCGGTTCCGTCATTGCCCAGCAGTTGGCTTTGCGTCACCCGGAGAAGGTGAAGAGCATGATCCTCATGTGTACCTGGGCACGGCAGGATCGCTTTGGCCTCTACACCTGGCAGCATCTGATGAAGGCGAAGGCGGACATGCGGCCGGAGGACTTCATGCAGTGGATTCAGATGCTCATCTTCACGAAGCCCTGGTTTGATAACGATGACTGCTGGAACAACATGCAGCAGGGCCTGAAGGATGCGGCCGTCAACTCCGCGCCTCAGCCGTTGCACGCCACGGAAGCGCAGAGTGCCGCCGCCATCAGCCACAACACGATCAGCGAGCTGAAGAACGTGAAATGCCCCACCCTCGTGATCGGCGGCAAGAATGATACATTCACGCCGAAGTGGATGGGCGAGGAAGTGGCTGCCGCCATTCCTGGTGCGGAGCTTCATCTGTATGATAACGCAGGCCACGCCTTCCACTGGGAGTGCCTCAGCGACTTCAATCCCCGCACCATGAAGTGGCTGCAGGAGCATTGATCTGAGCCTGCCGGCTATTTGCCGGAGGTCATGACTTCTTCTTCCAAACTCTCGAACTCTCCGATCAGCACACGCAGGCGCTCCGCTTGCGTGTGCATTTCGTTTTGACGCTGGTTGGCCAGTTCCCGCGCGGGCTGGAGCATCTCCAGGAAGCGGCCAAAGAGTGTCTCGACATCTATCTGGACCTGCTGGGTAAGCATGTCACGCAGGGCTTCGGCGGACTGCTCCAGACGGTCGATGAGAGTACGGCGGGCGGTGTTTAGTGCGGCCTGGGTGATGAGGATGGTGGCACCGACGAGCAGGAGACCTCCGCCGAAGGCGATGGCTGCTCCGAGGGGGCCCTCAAAATACCATGCGGCTGCGATGCTGAGCAGTGCCGGGACGGCCAGCCACGGCACCCAGCGGGCGCGGCGGCGCGCGGCGTTGAGGCCGGGCTCGATGGCTTCGTCTAGCTTCAGGCTGAGAACGAAGCGACGGATGGTGGAGTCGATGTGGGCGCTGAAGAGGCGGCGGATTTCAGGATCGCCCTCGGTGGGCAGTCGGTCATCGGCGGGGAAGAGACTGCCACGCCCCTGGGCATGGAGGAAGCGCTCGTATTGAAGGCAGTCTTCTTCGAGGATGATACCGACCTGACGCCAGCGGTCGCCAGTGCGCTGCTGGAGATCCTGAAAGAGGCGGTGGTCGAGACTCTGGGCCTTGTTGCCATAGTTGGAGAGGGACACATCCTCGATGTCGATTTTTTCAAAAGCTTGCTTCGTGGTCAGGGCGTCTTCGGCGAGCCCGGCGACGCGGAGACAGGACTCTTGATAGTCGCGCCCGGTGGCATCGAGGGCGGGGAGGACTTTCTTTAAAGTGCGATCGACCTGGAGTTCGCGCTCGGTCTGTAGCTCCTGCACGAGGGCGGCAGCGCGCCGTGCATGCTGGGCGGTGGCGCTGAGGCGGTCGCTGAGCTGGCCGAGCATCTGGCGTGAGATGCGGATGGAATTGACCAGCTTGTTCAGGCGGGTGGTATTTTGCCCGACGAGCTGGGAAATGTAGGCCTCAAGGGCATGGAAGCCGCTTTGATGCATGAGCGACTCACGATCGATGCCGGAACTACGGGCGAGGTAGGCTTTTTTGGCGGAGACAGGGTAGATGGGGAAGTCGCGTCCGTAGCGCTGGCGCACAAGCTGGCCCATGTAGTCGATGATGACAGTCATCTCCTCGGGGGTGCGCAGATCACACTGTTGGATGACGAAGATGACGTTGCGCATCCAGTGCTTGTGGACCTTGTCGAGGAACTGCCAGGCGCTGGCGCCCCAGGGGTTCATGGCGCTGAAGATGAAAATGACGAGGTCGGAGATGGGTACGAAACGCTCGGTGATCTCCTGGTGCTCGTTTTCGATGCTGTTCGTGCCGGGGGTATCGACGATGTGGAACTCGCGGAGGAACTCAGCGGGCACCTGGACCTCATCCAGGGTGGGGGTGATGGGGGAGACGAGGTGCTGTGGGCCGTGTTTGAAGAAGAGGATCTTGTCCGTGGTGGGCATGATGCCCGTGCGGGAGAAGTCCTGCCCGAAGAGGGCATTGAGGAAGGTGGACTTGCCCACATTCACTTCACCAACGACGACGAAAACGAAAGGCTCCTTCAGACTGGCGGCGAGATTGTCTGTAATGGCCAGGGACTCGGCATCTGCCCCGAGGTCACGCAAGACCGCGCCCATCGATTGCAGCTTGGCGTCGAGCTGGGCACGGAGCTGGAAATAGGAGTCGCCGATCATGGATGGGATGCCGAATGAGTAGGGCAGATCGCGGAAGCAAGCTGGCTCATCGTATGGGATTTCGGCCTTCGAAATTCTCTCGTCATTGAAAATTCGTCACTCGTCATTGCCGATCTCCGCCCACCTGCCGTTTTGCTCACTCAGGCTCACTGAGGGATCGGTGCGGGGTCTTTATCACCCATAGGAACAGCGGGACGGATGACGACGCCGACGGGCATGTTGGCCTTCTCCATGTTCATGAGCTGGCTGACGGTGACGAACTGGTAACCCTTGGCGAGCAACTGATCGAACATGGCTGGGACGGCCTGGATCGTCGGCGGGTGGATGTCATGAGCGAGCATGATGGCACCGGGGCGGGCACCGCTGACGAGACGGCTGGTCACGACGGAGACGCCTGGGCGGCGCCAGTCCTGCGGATCGACTGACCACATGATGGTGCTGTAGCCGAACTCGGAGAACATGAGTTGTTTGATACGTGTGTTGATGGCTCCGTAAGGTGGGCGGACGAGTTGGGGGCGGTAGTTGGCGGCGGCCATCAGTGCCTCTTCGCTGCGTTGGAGTTCTGAGCGGATCTGGGCATCGCTGCGGCTGGTGAGGCTGCAATGAGTGTAGGTGTGAGCGCCGATCTCATGCCCCTCAGCGATGATGCGGCGGACGATCTGCGGGTAGGCCTTCATATTCTGGCCGATGAGGAAGAAGGTGCATTTGATGTTCCGCTCCTTGAGGATGTCGAGCAGCTTGGGCGTCAGGGAAGGGTGCGGGCCGTCATCGAAGGTCATCGCCACCACTGGCTGGGTGATGTTCACCGACGAGTAACTGATGCGCGCCCCGGCCGGCGGAACGCTGGGCATGGAGGAGGGTTTGTTCAGCCGCTTGGCGAGCGGGTTGTCCTGAAGGACAGCATCCTCGACAGGCGTGGCCCGTTTGGCCGCGGCAAGCTCGGCCTTGGAGGGCTGATTGTCGGAGGAGGAACAGCCTGCGCTGCCCATGAGGATGCCAAACCAGATACTGAGATACATGCGTTGAGAAATCACGGGGCGGAGAGTACAGGCGGCGGGCATTTAGGAAAGCATGAATTTTGTGGAAAATGGAATACCGGCGGCACTTGAGGCGCGATTTGGGCCTGCCTTGCTCTTTTGGAGGGAAAATTGGAGGGAAAATGAGCGGGCTCTGTATCAAACCGATGGGTGATGCATGGGATGGACGAGGACTTGGTGGTCTTTGACTCCGGGCAGGAACTGCCGACTCTCTGCCGCTCATGTCTCGCGTCCTCTTCATTGCCATCGTTCTGATTCTTGCTGGGATCTTGGTGCCCTTTGCTGTTTGGGGGGAGCGCTTTGATGCTGTCCTGAGTCTGGAAGGATCTCGGACTTGGATGTCTGCCCACGGTGAATGGGCCTGGCTCGCTGGGATCTTGCTGCTCGTGAGCGACATTCTACTGCCTGTGCCAAGC